>JABMOT010000092.1 GCA_013202385.1 Fidelibacterota bacterium | reverse complement strand
TTTGTACATTGCTTAAGCCACTTTCTGCTGGTAGTTAAGACAAGAAATCATACGGGCGTAAATTTAACCTCGGCACAGAGTCTCGCAACGCTAATTGTCGTGAGTTTACAGGGTTTAAGGGGCTAATGTCACTTAACGCACAGCTCGTCTTACAGAGGACATATTTGCGGAAAGTCCGGCCATTATCATACAGGTTATCATAAAGGATCCGCCATAACTGATAAAGGGTAACGGGATGCCTGTCACCGGCATGATTCCCACAATCATACCCATATTTACAAACACATGAAACACTAAAATGGTTGCGACACCAATCAGAATGACACTGTCAAACCGAAATTTGCTGTTATATGCCTGGGTAATTAATCTGGCAATCAGGAGATAGAACAAAGTCAGCACCAGCAAAACAGCAATAAAGCCAAATTCCTCACCGATAACGGTCATGATAAAATCTGTATGCTGTTCCGGTAAAAATTTCAGATGAGTCTGTGTCCCCTGACCGAGACCTTTCCCAAAAGGTCCACCTGCCCCAAAAGCGGTCAGTGATTGAGATACTTGATAACCAGCTCCCAGCGGATCTGATTCAGAATCAATGAGAGAAAGGATGCGTTGCTGTTGGTAGGGTTTAAGAAGTGCCCACAATAAATTTGTCAGCCCGCCCAGCACAATATTTATACTGAAATTAAATACTTTTGTCCAGAAGGGTAAATTGCTGAAATATAGGACAAGAATAATAAGACCCATCCAAATGAAAAATGATAGAGTTTGAAATGCAGCCAACATGGATACTACTGGTGCCAGCAAAAGGAAAAAGTAAAGCGGTGTAATCCCTGCCCAAAAAATAATTACGATGAGAATTCCAAAATATACCAGAGCCGTTCCCAAATCTGGCTGGATTAAGACAAGTATGGTGGGACCCAGGGTCATTGCGACCGGAGTCATGAGCTCTTTTATTGTTGAAAGCCGTCTTTTATGATCCGCAAAATATTTGGCCAGCGCTAGCAGCAAAAATATTTTCATGAACTCTGAAGGCTGGATTCCAAAACTCCCAATGGAAATCCAACGACTCACGGCCCCACTGTCTTTAAGCGCGATGGGGATTAGTAATAAAACTATGCCCGCGCCATAGGCGGGATAGGTCAGATTATGAATTACTTTTCGAGGGACTAAATACGCTAGAAAGAATAGTCCCAGTCCCAATACTACCCAAATGCTCTGCCTTACAAAATAGCCAGCGCTTGAAGCGTGTTGTGCTTCAATACTGTAAATTGCCAATAATCCGGTTGCCGAAAGTAAGAGTACATAGATAAGGGTACTCCACTCCAACTCACGCAAACGGACAGTTACAATACTTCTTATATTCATAATTTATTTTTAGCTATGGAGCGTAGCACCTTCCCTAAGAGTGGTGCAGCTTTTCCTCCGCCACCACCACCGTTTTCCAGGAGAACTGCCCAGGCATACGGATAACGCTCATCCAGACTAAATCCGATAAACCAGGCATGGTCCTCACCTTGCGAATTTTGGGCTGTCCCCGTCTTACCATAGATGTCCCAGTTTTTTTGGCGAGCAGCTTTTGCAGTGCCATGGGGTCCATTGACAACTGCCCACATGGCTTCCTGGACAAAATCCCAGGATTCTTTTGATGCCATCACTTGATTCTCAGACTGAGAAGTATTTGAACGAATGATTTGGCCCTGTTTAGATACGATGCTATTCACAAAATGTGGTTTGTAACGCGTACCGCGCTCAGCCAACATTGCTGCGAACTGGGCTAACTGTAGGGGTGTCACCAGAACATCCCCCTGACCCACCACAATATTGAGAAGATTCCCCTTTGTCCAATTATGCAGGCCATATTTTCGATTCATATACTTTGTATCAGGGACCAATCCTTTGTTCTCCCCCGGAATATCGATACCAGCTAGCTGACCAAGACCAAAGGATCGAGCCATATGTGCCCAGTCTTCCAGACCGATATCCTGAATCAAGTTGAAAAAGTATACATTGCAGGATTGCTGGATAGCCTCATGGAGATTAACCTTTCCGTGACCTGTCTTTTTCCAACATCCAAAACTTCGATTCCCAAGTCTATAACTGCCTCGACAAACATAAGTGCGTTCTTTGGCATTGGAAAGATTCTCCAGGGAGTACAAAGCCGCCAGTGGTTTTAATGTTGAGCCCGCTGGATACAATCCTTGAATTCCTCGATCAAAGAGTGGTTTTCGAGGATCTTGTAACATATCATCCCAGTCTTTAGACGAAATTCGGCCAGATAACATTTCCAAATCAATCCCTGGGCGACTTGCGTAGGCAAGGATTTCACCCGTTTTATGATTTAAGATTATCACAGAACCTGAAGAATCTGCCAGAGCATTTTCAGCCGCGGTCTGAATAAAAGGGTCAATACTCAAAATCAAATCGTACCCGGGAACCGGGATCACTGGCTCACGATCTGGTACCTCGCCAATTTCCTGTCCAAGAGCATTGACTTCAATATATCGAAAACCTCGTCGGCCGTGGAGAACTGTCTCATAGTTCTTTTCAAGACCTTTCCAACCAACCTGATCGCCTGGCTCATAATCCAAATCTTTACTATAACGAGCCAGGTCATCCCGGTTGATTTCACGGGTATATCCAAGGGCGTGAGAGAGATCCAGATTCGAAACATAATTTCGGATGGGTTCGATACTATAAGTAACACCGATGAGCTCAAGTCGATGTTCTTGCAAGTGAGATATTTTCTCAAAAGGGACACGACTAAAAACTTTTGCCGGGGCAAATGAGCCTCTTCTATTCTTAACAATCCTTCGATTGATTTCTTCCACAGATACATCCATAACAGACGATAGACGCTCTAGGGATTCAGGTTTGTTATTAACTTCAAGAGGGATAGCTGAGATCGTATAACTGGGAGCATTATCAACGATGAGGTTTCCTGATCGATCATAGATAACACCACGGGAGGACAGTACGGGGACGGCTCGGATATGGTTTGCATTCGCTTTTTCAGCATATTTTTCGTGGAAAACAATCATGAGGTAATAGTAGCGACCAATCAGAATCAGAAAGAGGAGAGCGAGCAAAGCATGTACAAGTAAAGACCGCCAACCCTCGGCGATATTCTTGCCTTGAAGCACTACTCAGCCCCAACCTTGAGGACTATAAATATACCGCTGAGAAGCGCCAGTGTGTAAATAGTCCTGGGTAGTAAAATTAGAAAAAAAATGTTTCCGGTGGCCCATTGTGAATCTTGAAGGGCAACCATGACTGTGATAATAAAAAAGACCAACAGGAATCCTGTATAAAGCAAATACTGAACAATCACAGGAATTCTGACGATTCTACTGTGGAATAACCCGGAGAGATAGCCCACGATTGACAAAGCCAGTGCAGATAATCCCAGCATATGTGTCCCTGTTAGTGCATCAATAATAAATCCCAGAAAAAAGCCCAACCAGATGGCAAACATTTGACTGCGGCTTAGACCAACATAGATTATAAATATTACCAGAAAACTTGGAGATAAACCAAGTATACTGAACACATCTCCCAGCATCACTTGGAAAATGAGAACAAATAAACCGAGGAGACTATATTTTAGAATATCAATCATGTTGCATTAGGATAAATACTTCTTCCAGTCTGTTGAAGTCAGTGGCAAGATCAACTCTGACAGATTTCACGTAATCTTCAACGACTGGTGATATTTCAGAGACCCAACCCACAAAAATATGTTCTGGAAAAATGTCACTGAATCCTGACGTCACCACAGAGTCGCCCGCGATAACCTCTGCGTTTTTGGGAACATCCTGAATAATGTACCCCGATTTTAATGTAAAACTTAATATCCCCACATCCCTCGAGCGCATTTCTCTAACAGATACGCGAAAATTTTTATCACTTATCAGTTGTATTAACGCCGTATTTGGCGCTACCGACACGACTTTGCCAACGAGCTGAGCCTCAGCATCGACAACCCCAGAAAGTAACTTTACACCATCAGCAGAGCCCTGATCTACTGTAAGGCTAATCATGGAATAGCTGCCAACATCGGACAGCACATTAGCAGGAATTACCTTGAATCGTTTTTCATCCTTAAATCCAAGCATTTTTCTCAAACGCTGATTTTCAAGATACATGGTTCTGGATTTGTTCAGCTCAATCTGTGCTTTTATATGACTTTGTTGTAGTTCCAGATAATCTTTCTCAATCGTAAATATGGTTTCCACCCAATGGATGGGCATATATAAATATGCAGAACCATCCAAAACCAGATTTCGAACTTGATTTAGAATTGGACTACCTTCCCAGGCGATGATCATCAAGGATATAGCCGCGGCCAACATGAGGTTAATCAGTGATTTATATCGTGATAGAGCAGGAGCTGATGCAGCCAATATTCTTACCTATACGGGCATAGGGAGGCTCAATAAAGCACATCCTCAAATCGTTCGATGCTATCTAAAACTTTTCCAGTCCCCTGTACAATAGACAGAAGTGGATATTCAGCAACATTTACAGGTAAATCGACTTCTAGTCTCATGCGCTTGTCAAATCCTTGCAGGAGAGCGCCTCCGCCAGTCAAAATGATACCTCGATCCAGAAGATCAGAACTCAACTCAGGCGGAGTTCTTTCAAGACACATTTTTACAGCATCCACGATTAGATCAATGGTGTCGCGCAGGGCATCCCTTATCTCTGAAGAAGAAACTTCGATAGTTTTCGGGATTCCCGCTATCATGTTTCGCCCTTTTACTGATAACTTGTAATCCGTCACCTGCAATGCGGAACCCACATTCATTTTGATGCTTTCAGCGGTGCGTTCACCAATCAGCAGGTTGTGATCCCGCTTGAAGTGTTGGATTATAGCTTCGTCCATTTCATCACCGGCCACGCGTAAGGATTCTTTGGTGACAATACCATTTAAAGCGATAATGGCAATCTCGGTAGTGCCACCACCGATATCAACGATCATGTTCCCCACTGGCTCGCTAATATCAATACCAATCCCAATTGCTGCTGCAACGGGTTCTTCAATTAGAAAGACTTCGCGCGCGTTTCGCCGCTCCGCAGATTCTTTAACAGCTCGTTTTTCAACTTCTGTAATCCCCGAAGGCACGCAGATAATCATCCGTGGTCGAGCAAGTTTGGATATTGGAAGCTTGTTGAGAAACCCCTGAAGCATACTGTCTGCCATTTCGAAATCGGCGATAACTCCGTCACGCAGGGGTCTAATGGTTTCAATCTCTTGATGGACCTTGCCAACCATGCGCTTTGCCTCATTGCCCACTGCAATGACTTTTCCAGTGGTTTTTGATTTCGCAACGATGGAAGGTTCGTTGAGGACAATGCCCTGACCACGAACATAAATGAGGGTATTTGCTGTTCCCAGATCGATAGCAATATCAACACCCATCCAGTTCCGGAAATTTGAAAATTTTGTGGCCATCTATCCTCTCATGCCTGAAAAGTGCTCTCAGGTCTTTGAAAACAACACTTTATCCCCCGCCTATAAAACTATTTATTGGCAGCGCCGTAAAACTATAAATATTTTACCCAATAGCACTCAATAAATATCCCATAATCGCTTTATTTTAGGGGCTTAGCATGAAATAGGTAAAGTGTGCGATTCAAGTTTCACTATTAAAATGTGGGTCCGCGGAAAACTCAGTATCTAAATCGCCAATCACCCTGATCCAGATAGGACTGATCCAGGCGATAATCCCCAAATCCAGTCTCATCACGAAACACGAACTGTTTCCCGAGAGAATAATACTCCCAAATTTGATAAGGTCTTCTGTCCAATTCAAAGGGACCTCGTTGAATTTCATCAGGGGGACCGAAAAGGATATAAATCATTCCACGATCCGTTCTCCAACCAACTTGGACAACCGTAAATGCTTCGAGTGTGAATGCAATTCTCCGATAGTATTCTTCCATCAACTCATTTGAAAGCGTACCGGGAGTTGGATCCAGAGCGGCCCAAAACTGTTTAAAATTCTCCGTCTTTTCTGGTTCACTCCCACTCATTATTTCGCGAATTTGCTTGTCACTTGCAAGGTAGATCAATTGTTTAATAGCTTCATCCATATCAACCACATCAAAATTGACCCCTCTGATCCGGACTCGAAAATGAGCTTTGGTGGTCACTTGATTTTCCTTTGCATCCGTTGCCGTCAGAAAGAGCGTGTAATTTGAATAATGCATGTCTGTAAGTGGGATATCGAAGCTAAACAAAGAATCTATAGAACCTTCATGATCAATCGTAATTTCATGATCCTCTTTAGTCACTTCCTTAACTTGTAATTGATAACTCAGTTTATAGGGAGAGAATTCACCCAATAAGCGCACTTTGAATCTTAGTGTATCGATGATATCGTAAAAAGATTGATCCATCAAGAGTTCTCTATTACCGGGTTTACCATTATCCATGATCAAAATATTTCCAAGAGACAGCGCTCCTGCATACATCTCAGATTGATCTACTACATCGCTAAGGATGTGAGATTTATTTGTATAAAGATCGGTTACACGCACGTTAATTGTTAACTCTGAAGCCCGTACCACAAAACTTTTTACCATTAATATTGTATTTGAACTATTACGCGTTTCCTTATATGAATCAAGCCAAAGCGAGTCGCTCCATATTTGGCCAGCAATCTGTTCCTTCTTTTTGTCAGCTATATTCACTCCAATTTCATAGCGAGCCATATATTTCTCACCTGAGCGTGTAAACTGCAATTCTGTGTAGGGAATTTTTACATGAACTGATATCTTAATATTCACCTTGTCGGCCATAGGTTCCGAAAGTCCAATAAACGAGAAATCAGGTAAGGTTAAATCATGTTCACGTTTTACCTGTTGCTCGGCACATCCAGAGAGTAGAGCAGCCACGAAGAATGTAAAGATTAATAATTTTAGTATAGATTTCGCCACTTTATCCTCGTTATGCCTAAATTAGTACCAATCCAAATATAGTCCTCAGTCGCAATTAAATCAGTTACAAAGTTGCTAATAAGACCATCACTTATCGTATAGCTCCGCCACGCTGATGTAGCCGGGATATAGCAGTACAAGCCAGCGTCTGTCCCAATCCAGATTTTATTTTCCTTTACCGAAAGCCCTCTGGGCTTAAACGGTGAAGATGGTGCCAGATATGAAATTCCCGTTTCTTGAAGAAGATCAAGCTGCACCAATCCCCTATGTGTACTCGCCCATAATTGAGATCTGTTTACTACACTTTTATACACGGGATCGATTGCTGGAGTGGTATTGGGTGCTTGCATTTCTCCAGAACTATTTACCCTGGCAATAAAACTTAGGGATGTCTCGTTAAAAATATAAAGCCCAAAATAGGTAGAAATATAATAGCTACCCTGGGCGTAGTTGATATTGAAAACTGGCCAGTCCAAATCGTCTGGGAATAGTGTACGAAGAAGTTTGCCCGACTTATGATACAAATATGCATTGCGCTCGGTGGCAACCATGATATTTCCGTCGCTTCCAGCGGCGAGAGAATAAATACGCGAACTGTTTAAATCCTTTTTCGTGATCAATCGAGTCCAAGCATTTGATTCTATTGATTTATTAAAGACGCCTCCCCGACCAGCAATAAGAATATTCCCATCGTGTTCATCAATGGCGGAAATAAATGAGTAGTCGTAAGCGACGTCCATGATGGCTTCATCATACTCAGCATTGAACCCGTTAAGGATCGATAAGCCAGCACGACCACCCACGAGAAGGGTATCATTGAAAAGCTCCAGCGACATCACATCTGGAGATAATAAACCAAATGGCAAGAGGACAAATTGACCACCCCGAAGATCTCGATGAAATACTCCTGTCCCCAAAGTGCTGAGAAAGACAGACCCAGAATTTTCATCCCCAATTATGGATGAGACCTTGCTCACAGATTTGCTGGGGTGACCATCCAGGTGAAGAGATCCATTGGCATCAAAGCTTCCATTTACCACCACTTGAACTGGCAAAGACTCATTTATATTCAAGAATTCTGGTTGAATTGCTTCTATCCACGCCACCTGTTCCCAATCCACATCCAAGTTTGAATTTGCCCCCCACAATTCATACACTCCTGAGTTCTTAAGAAATATCGCTGAATAATTTTCCTCCTCATTTTCCTGAGTTGAAGTAATTATAAATTGTTTCTCAGATATACCAATTTCATAGGTTCCTGAGAAACGTTCATCTTTCGGCAGTGCGAGCCTGGTCATCCAATCGGTTAACTCATCATATACAAATACATAATCTGGGGTTACTATCCAGACATCCTGGGTACCGGCATTCTGCCAAACTCTGAGAACTGGATATTGACTCAGGCCATTGCTGGCAGTGATAGGTTCAAGCCACTTCCCGCGTTGATGATCATAAACAAGTACGCCATCTTCTACTGCAAAATATGCGTTCCAAGCACTGTAATAACTGTGATTTACATGTTTGCCTGCTGGCAAACTTACGAATGTACCTCTCTCATAGACGTTCTGTGCAAAGCCAGGATTCAGCAACGCAAGTAATAGAGAACCAGCGAGCAGTCTCAGAATATATCGAGTTGAAGTAGACCCTTTGTGGTGTGATGTTCTGATGATATAAGCCTGGGTCTGAATGGCGATTAGTCAGACTCGGACAAAACAACGGCGAGGACCAGGTACCCTAATACTCCAAAACCAAAAGAACCCAAAGTTGCTACGGTCCAAAGGACACGGATAATGTTTGAATCGATGCCAAAGTAAGCACCTATCCCTCCACAGACCCCGGCAATGCGCTTATCAGTTTTGGATTTGTAAAATGATTTTCCCTGGGGAAATATCTCACTTGTGAAATTTTGTGACTCTGAGCCCGCCGTCTGTTTAAAGAAAAGGTATATCCCGAGACCGATGACCAGGACTGGCCACAGAATACTGGTCATGAGAAATGCGGCACCAGCGAATATGCCGGTAACAGGACCGACAAAACTGATCATCAAGAGGATTCCGGCGCTGATTAACAAGGTACCCCAAAATCTTGAAGAATAAGACTCGTTGGCAGCAGGAGAGCTCTTCAAAGCTTCTTCTTCTCCAGAATCTGTTCTTTTGGGAATAATGAACATGGCAATCAGATAGGCTACCACACCTGTGCCACCAAAAATGATCAGAACGACCCAAACAAGTCTAATAATGACGGGGTCAATGTTAAAATATTCTCCCAGCCCTCCACAAACACCCTCGAAAACTTTATCCGTATTTGACTTATATAGCCTATTCATTATATCCCTCTTGAATTATTATCAATTTCTGAAACTGTGCCCTGAACAAGGGGCAGAAATCGTACAGGCTCTTTTCGTTCCCTTTTTATTTCCCCGGCCTGTTTTGTGAATACCCACACAAATTGATCAGATTTTCCTTCCGGGGCAACCAGGATTCCCTCATCCGAAAGACTGTCAAATAAGTGCTCTGGAATCCGCGGTGGACTGGCCCACAAAATGATACGATCATATACCTTTGGGCTCTCTAATTGTTCCCAGGCACTCCTATGCTGAACGCTCACATTATTGAGATCGAGACGATTTAAAGCAATTCTGGACGTCTGAACAAGATCTGCATACACCTCTAGCGCATCAACATGATGACACAATTTTGATAGCAAGGCAGTGGCATATCCGCTTCCACTTCCAATTTCCAAGATTTCATGAGTCGAAGATAGATCCAGATATTGCATCATTAGAGCAACAATATAGGGTTGGCTGATCGTTTGGCCTGCTTTTATGGCCAAGGGTCGGTCTGAATAGGCGTCATAGAGTGACGCATTGGGAACAAAAATGTGTCTTGGTGTATTTTTGAAAACTTTCAATATCTCTTGATCGTGAATCCCGCGGGATTCCAATTGCTCATTCACCATTCCTAGCCTTAAATCATATGAGTCTGCTATGTCCCAGCTGGATATCATGCTTCAATTTAATCAGATTCTCACTGTAAGCATTAGCTTATCGAAAAACATTAATATCCTTATGTATCGCTCTTATATTTCGCCACTATTATTTATAGATATGGATTAAACTGGCTGCACCATTTATAAATGGGGAGAATGAAATAATGGATATCGGCAAGCAACTACGCCTCACGAGAGAAGGACATGGACTCTTGCAGAAAGACTTGGCCACTCATGCAGGTCTCGATAAAAGTTATATCAGTAAGCTGGAACGGGGTCTGGCAGACCCAACTTTTTCGACACTGTCTAAAATTGCCAGTGCTTACCACTTGTCAGTTTCACACTTACTAAACTATGGCGCTGAGGAAAACTATAGTCTGGATATTGATGCCGCCATGGATGCCTTAAAAACACTCAAATACAATATGGTGCGGGTCGAGATAAATATTAAGCCGCTATAAAATATGGGATATGGTCCTGCAAAATTCTCGACTTTCGGAAGTTGAGATCAATGCTTCGTATAGCATGGTAACGATCCATTGTTTGGTACACTGCTAAAAGAGCAATTCAATCGTGAATGGTCAATCCGAGCATGATCTCAAGCTTATGAAACACCCCAGGTCGCCTCCCAACACCATAAATTGTTTTCGCGCACTAGGATGCTTTTTTATGGACTTTT
The DNA here is from genome assembly GCA_013202385.1 of Fidelibacterota bacterium. Taxonomy (GTDB): domain Bacteria; phylum Fidelibacterota; class UBA8477; order UBA8477; family JABMPR01; genus JABMPR01. Next base: position 149 of record JABMOT010000092.1, on the reverse strand, counting down.
TAGATGTCACGTCAAGGGGGCTAAACATTCCGCCGGACTGACTCAAAAATAGTTTGCCGCGGCCGTGACTGGATTTATATTCTCGCCGCTTTTAAGCTGTCCAAGGCAGTAGACAAGTAATGCGAGAGTAGCTCAGTTGGTAGAGCTCC
>JABMOT010000009.1 GCA_013202385.1 Fidelibacterota bacterium | reverse complement strand
TCCAGGTGTTGACTGAAGCAGAATTCCGTGAAATAGCTGAAGTATAAATTTCTCCTTGTTGCAGATGAGCACAGCTTAAACACGGGTGGAAATGATAGCTTTTGTAAAGCAGACTTCAGGATATTGATTTTTACTTTTCGGGGAGGCTTCATCATCAAAATTTGTTTGAAAGCCTTCTTCGCCAATGAGATATTTAACCAAGAATCTGTAAATCATGAGAGGGTATTTCAATCAAAATGATGAGATCAAACCCAGGTCATAAGCAGGGAATCCCTTTGGTCTCCTCAGGGAATATTATTGTGGTCCCTTATTTTGAATGATTATCCATCTTTTATTCAAGCCATCCATCCTCTCAGCATGCTTACTTTAACCCAGTCGATATATCTGTGTAAATCAGAGTGAACCCGCGGCTACATAAATATGAATATGAAATTTCCTGAAGGGTTGATTAGCTATGTTTAAAAAAATCCTGGTTGCAAATCGTGGAGAGATCGCATTGCGGGTCATGCGCACCTGCCGTGAAATGGGTATTGAAGTTGTTGCAGTCTACTCAGAGGCGGATCGAACAGCTCCCCATGTTCTGTTTGCAGATGAAGCTTACCCTATAGGAGCATCCCCATCCAGCGAGAGTTATTTAAACTTTGAAAATGTTTTGAGGGTTGCTCGAGAATGCCAGGCTGAAGCCATCCACCCAGGATATGGATTCCTTTCTGAGAATACCCAATTTGCACAGCAAGTCACCCATGCCGGAATGGTATTTATTGGGCCCCCGGCCCAGGCGATAAAAACTATGGGTGATAAAACCATGGCCCGACAGTCTATGCTAAAAACAAATGTTCCCGTGGTCCCAGGCACTGAAGAAGCTATTATCGATCTTGGGGATGCGCTTCAGATTGCAAAAAATATTGGATTCCCCGTCCTTATCAAGGCTGCCGGTGGAGGCGGTGGGAAAGGGATGCGAATAGTGGAATCTGCTGAGACTTTCAATGAGTCCGTTGGAAAAGCCCAACGCGAATCTCAATCTGCTTTCGGTGATGGGCGTGTTTACATTGAAAAGTACCTTGAAGAACCACATCATATAGAGTTCCAGATATTGGCTGATACACAGGGGAATATTATTCACTTGAATGAGCGGGAATGTTCAATACAAAGGCGCTATCAGAAGGTCATTGAAGAAAGTCCAAGCCCATTTATTCATGCTGAGCTGAGAGCACAAATGGGTCTGGCAGCAGTAGAAACAGCTCGAAGCTGTAATTATGTCGGTGCCGGTACTGTAGAATTTCTGGTCGATAAACACAAACAATTCTATTTTCTGGAAATGAATACACGTTTGCAGGTGGAACATCCCGTAACAGAGATGGTCACAGGCATTGATCTCGTCGCCGAGCAGATCCGTATCGCATTTGGCAGGCCTTTATCAATCCGTCAAAGCGAGGTTAAAACCTCAGGACACGCTATAGAATGCCGCATTTACGCAGAAGATCCAACCCAAGATTTTTCGCCATCTACTGGTGAAATTTTGATGCTTCAAATTCCAGATGGTCCAGGAACTCGCTTCGATGGAGCGATTCGCCAGGGGATGAAGGTGACTCCTTACTATGATCCCATGCTGGGGAAGTTGATATGCTGGGCGGGAGATCGAGAGGCGGCTCTGAATCGTTGCGAGCGAGCTCTACGCGAATTTTATATTAGCGGCATCGAAACCACAATTCAATTTTGTCGAGCAGTTATCAAACATCCTGTGTTTCGAAAAGGACCCTACGATACCCATTTTTATAAGCAGCACAAAGACGAACTTCACCAGAGCCTGTCCACGTCAAATGAGGAAGTGTTGCTGGTTGCCGGTGCCACACTTTACCATCATAAGAATCGCTTAAATCAGAGCTCAAAATCCTCGAATCAAAACAAAGCTCAACGATCAAGCTGGTTCACCACTCAGCGAGGCAGGGAAGGTCTATGAAGTTCGAGATTAACAGTGACGAAAAAAGCCTCCAAGTTGACTTTCAAGCCAATGGTGAAAAGCTACTGATAAATGCACCTGAGGGGAGCATGAGTCTGGATGTAGTTCAGATCCAGGCCGGTGTCTATAGTGTCCTGATGAACAATCGATCATTTGTGATTGGTGTATGTCCCCACCACAATGATCGCGTAAATGTGAATGGGACACCGGTAGTTCTGGAACTACTTGATGCTGTACACCTTCACTTAAGAGAGCTCGGTTGGGACACCGTGCATGAATTAAAAGCCGGATTATTAAGTGCTCAAATCCCCGGGCTTATTACCAAAATATTTCATAAGATTGGCGACAAAGTAAATGAAGGTGAACCGCTGTTTCTCATCGAGGCTATGAAAATGGAGAATGAGATCAAAGCGCCTGTATCTGGGGAAATACAAAGAATTTCGGTGAAGGAAGGTCAAACAGTGGAAAAGGGAACAATCATCATCGAAATTGGGTAAGCTAAAGGTATGATCATGAAAATATTAGGAAAAATATGCTAGGAAAAATGTTTGGTGCAGGGCTCGGTTGGGCTTTTGCAGGACCTATTGGTGGATTAATCGGCTGGTGGATTGGCGGTCAACTGGATGCCAATCAAACCATTAATTTGCCTGGGACTGGCAAGACCTCTCAACTGACACGCCCTGGTGATTTTGCAGTTGCCTTGTTGGTCCTTGTGGCAGCAGTTATGAAGGCAGATGGAAAGGTTGTCAAATCAGAGTTGGATTATGTAAAACAATTTCTCATCAAAAGTTTTGGCCGGGAAAATGCTCAGGAAATGTTGATTCTTTTAAAAAACCTCCTGGATCAAGACTACTATATCTATGAGATAGCTGATCAGATAAATCGAAATATGAATTCTGCTGAAAAGGTTCAACTGATGCATGTGCTTTTTGGAATCAGCCAGGCAGATGGTCACATCGACAGCAGTGAAGTGGATTTGATTCAGGAAATTGCTCGGCACTTAAAAGTAAATCAAAAAGACTTAGATTCAATTATGGCGATTTTTGTGAAGGATACAAAATCCTATTACAAAATTTTGGAAATTGAACCCTCCAGCAGCGATCAGGAAGTAAAAAAAGCCTATCGGTCGATGGCAACTCGATTTCATCCAGATAAGGTTCAACATCTCGGTCCAGAATTTCAGAAGATGGCTGAGGAAAAATTCAAAGCCATCAATGAAGCCTATCAACTGATTAAAGCTGAAAGAGGATTATAGGGGAAATCATGGGCGAAAGTGAAGAAAGAGCCGGTCAATATCCCTTTACAAGGGGAATTCACAGCGAGATGTTTCGATCGCGAAAATGGACCATGCGGCAGTATGCTGGTTTTTCCAGTGCTAAAGATTCCAATACCCGTTATCGCTATTTACTTGATCAAGGACAAACCGGTCTTTCTGTAGCATTCGATTTGCCGACCCAGATTGGATACGATTCCGACGACCCCTTGTCCGAAGGTGAAATCGGAAAAGTCGGTGTACCCATTGACACCCTGGCAGATATGGAGATTCTCTTTCAAGGAATTCCATTAGACCAAGTTTCAACCTCCATGACCATCAACTCTACTGCAGCAATTTTGTTGGCTATGTATCAGGTGGTGGCAGAAAAACAAGGGGTGGCCAGCCATCTCTTGCGGGGAACCATTCAAAACGATGTGTTAAAGGAATATATCGCCCGAGGCACCTATATTTATCCCCCTCAAGCCTCACTAAGGCTGATTACAGATGTGTTCTCCTATTGCAACGAGCATATCCCAGATTGGAACACAATTTCCATTTCTGGGTATCACATCCGTGAAGCCGGTTCTACGGCTGCCCAAGAATTAGCCTTTACTTTCGCCAATGGGATCGCATATGTGGAAGCAGCTCTCGCTGCTGGTCTTGATGTGGATGTCTTTGGCACCAGACTATCCTTTTTCTGGAATGCACACAATGATTTTCTGGAAGAGATTGCTAAATTCAGAGCTTCCCGACGTATCTGGGCCAAAATTATGAAGGAACGCTTCGGAGCGAGTAACCCAAAGGCCATGATGTGTCGATTTCACACCCAGACTGGTGGCTCAACCCTAACAGCGCAACAGATTGACAATAACGTAGTCAGGGTCACTCTCCAGGCGCTGGCAGCAGTCCTGGGGGGGACACAATCCTTACATACGAACTCTCGAGACGAAGCCCTGGCATTGCCGACTGAAGATTCAGCCAGATTGGCTTTGCGAACACAGCAAATCATCGGTTTTGAGAGTGGTATCACAGAATATGTGGATCCATTGGCTGGCTCAGAAATAATTGAACGACTCACGGATAAACTTGAGGAAGAAGTCAACGTGTATATCGATACAATTGATTCCCTTGGTGGGGCGGTCAAGGCAATTGAAGCCGGATACTTCCAAAATGAGATAGGGAAAAGTGCCTATAAATTTCAGCAAGAGATTGAACGTGATGAGCGAATTATTGTGGGTGTCAACAAATTTAAAATTAATGAAAATGTGCAACCAGAGATCCTGGCATTAGGCAAGGAAGCCGCTCTTGAACAGTTGAGAACCTTAAAACTGATTAAGTCCCGAAGAGACCCTGTAGCGCTTAAATCGACGTTGGATCAGTTGAAAAACGCCGCTCTGGATGAGAGTAAAAACCTCTTTCCATATATTCTAGCTTCCGTGCGTGAATACGCCTCTGTAGGTGAAATTGCCAATACCCTGCGAACTGTTTTTGGAGAATATGGCGCCCATTAAATATTCGAGAAAGACAGCAAAGTCCATGCTCGACCATCCTGATCTGGATGAAACCATTTTCCTGGACAGCATCGATTCTACCAATATGGAGGCTCGACGACGACGATCCGACTTTGCTCATCGTAATATCCTGTTAATCAGTGATGAACAGACAGCAGGGATCGGGCAGCAGGGACGGCGCTGGGAATCGATGGCCAAATTAGGATTATGGATGACCCTTTTTCTCGGGCGACCCTCCACTCTAGCGCACAGTCTTAAACTGCTATCCCTCTATACTGGTTTAATTCTTCAACACACTGTTGATGGCCTCGTCAGCAAAGATATTCGCTTAAAATGGCCTAATGACATTATGATTGGTTCGTTGAAGTGTGGTGGTGTGCTTACTGAGATTCAATGGCACGGGAACATACCAATTTCAGCGATAATTGGCATTGGGATCAATCTTTCCCACGATTCCACTAATTTCCCACCTTTTCTCCGCCATTCAGCGACATCCTTACAATTAGCAGGGTGGAAAAATCCTGATCGGGGGAAATTTCTTGATCTGTTTGTTGGTGGCTTTTTTCAACAATTGGGCGAACTCGATACGCCGGATAAACTCATTGCCAAGTGGAACAGTGTCGCTTATAAATTAAATGAAAATGTCCAGTGGCAGACCCAGGCTAACATCATTGATGGGCAGTTTTTGGGGATAAACCAAGATGGAGATGCGCTTATTCGAATTGGATCTGCGATTCGCAATTTTCAGAATGGAGAAATTCGGCAACTCAACCCAGGTTAAAATAGTTTGAGAGCCCTGACCACCCGTTTAACCAAATGGGTGTCCTGCATAACATAAAAGTGGAGATTTTCTACTCCATTATTGAGTAAATCTTCACACTGTCTGATGCTATGGGATATCCCGATTTCAGTTCTTTCATGAGAATTCTCAGCTTCGTCAAATGCTTTAACCAGGTCATCTGGAAAATTTACTGAAAAAGCATGGGGAAGTGAGTTCAGTTGCGATTTTCGGGTTACCAGCTTCAGGCCTGGAATAATGGGCACCGTTATTCCCTCAGCCCTGCACAGTTCCACAAAAGAATAAAAATCCTGATTTTTAAAGAACATCTGAGTAACAATGTACTGAGCTCCAGCATCCACCTTTTTTTTCAAATAGCGAATATCTGCTGCCTTACTGGGAGAATCAGGATGCTTCTCAGGATAACCGCCCACTCCGATACAAAAATCGGATTCATCCGCATCAAGAATATCTTCCTGATATTTACCCCGATTCATATTGCTAATCTGCTTCACAAGATCCAGGGCGTGCTCATTAGCTTCACGACCTGTCGCATGCGCTTTTTGATACTGCAATTGATCGCCTCGGATGGCCAACACATTGTCAATGCCAAGATAATTGAGCTCAATAAGGGCATCCTCAGTTTCCTGTTTATTAAACCCCTGACAGAGTAGGTGGGGAACTGCCTCCAGCTTATATCTGTATTTTAGTGCAGCGCAGAGACCGATGGTCCCAGGTCGTTTTCGTTTAATATGGCGGGTAAAAGTGCCGTTCGATTCTTCGACAAAATATGAATCGGCGGCGTGGCTGGTTACATCAATAAATGGTGGCTTAAATTCCATAAGATCGTCGAGAATTCCGTATACCTCTCGGGCGGAACGGCCGCGAGCCGGAGGAATAATCTCAAAGCTTATAATGGGGTCTTTAGCGTTATTTAGGATTTCACTAATTTTCATGCGGCTAGTATATAATATGAGAGTGCTATTTGATAAGGAATAATGAAGCGGATTGGCTTAACCCAGATATTTGTCCAGCATATCTTTTAATTGTCCGATTGTATAGGGTTTGGCCATATAATCAGAAAAACCAGCCTCTAGCAAATTGTCAAGCTTATCCTTTGAAAACGCTGTGACGGCCACCATGGGGACATTCTGAAAGCGCTTATCCTGCCTGAGCGTCTCACCGAGCTCCAAACCTGTGATACCCGGTCCAAGTGCTATATCTAATAACATAATATCAGCGTCGTTCTCCTTCATCAATTCCAGAGCTTGTTCCCCTGTCTCAGCCGAATGTGACTGATACTCAAGCTTTTTCAACAATAAGAGTAAATATTGCCTTGAAGCAAAATCATCTTCAACAACCAATACCGTCTTTAACTCACTCATGGTTACTAAGCCTTTCTTGTATCTATCTTTAATCAATACCCGGTATTGATTTCGGAAATTTAATGAAAAATATGTTCCCCTTGGGGCTGTTGGGTTTTACACCAACTATGGCATTATGAACCTCGGCAATTCGCTTAACAATGGCCAGACCAAGCCCAGTTCCACGCATTTTTCCGTTACCCAATTGAACGCTACGTTGAAATATTAAGTCCTGATCCGCGCCGGTAATAGTGTTACCAAAATCCCTCACACAGAAGCAGATTTCATGCTCCTCAGCTTCAAGACTGACGATGACCTTTTCTCCCTTAGGGGCATATTTTAAGGCATTGCTAAGGTAGTTTCTGAAAACCTCAGCGATAATCGGATTTAGCTTATAGCTTAGCCCAGGTTGAATATTAATATCCAGGAGCTTTTTCTGGCCCTGAAAGCTGGGTTTAAATTCCTCAGAAACCTGTTGGGCAAGCTCGCTAATATTCAATAGTTCCATTGCAATTTTTTCACCCAGGGTGACACGTGCGAGTGCTGTGGTATTTTCAATGACCGATAAAAGCGCATCCGAGCTGTCCTTGATTAATTGCACTTCATCGCTGACCACATCCCCTGACATCATCAATTCTGCCACGCTAGAAATGACGCCTGCAGGATTTTTCAAGTCGTGGGACAAAATGTCTAGCAGCAATGCTTTTATATTATTTGAGTCACTCAGTTGATTTGAAAGCTCACGATGCATGGCTTCAGATTTTCTAAGTTTTTCATCTTCAATGTTGATTTTTATCGTGTTCGCAATCTGGTCTGACACAAAACTTAACATCCCCATATCATTGCCATCATAGACAACCTCTTTGGAATAGCTCTGAACTGCCATAATTCCTATTGGGCGGCCTTCAACAATTAAGGGGCAACCCAGCCACTGCTCTGCAGGTGTACCGAGGAGGTCTATTTTACCCTCATTATTCATGCTATAGATTTCTTCCTTACTGAGTAGAAGTGGAACAGCATTCTTGACGATATATGCTGAGATTCCTTTTTCTCCCTTTATCGGATCCGGTGGTACAGAATCAAATTCATCTTTGTAATAAGGGTAGCTGAACTCATCTGATTCTTCATTGTACAATGCGACGTAAAAATTTTTGGTATCCAGAATGGAACTCAAACTATTTTGGATGGCTTCGAAGAGTTGAGGTAAATCCTTTATTCTGTTTGTCAAATTGCTCATTTCATACATCACTTCTCGGGTGCGGAGAATCTGTTTTTGAATAGTCACATCTTTCAGGAGGATAATACCGCCTTGAATTTTATCAGATCCGCTGACCAAAGTCTCAAATGAAGCATCTACCTCCACATCCCGACCATTAATATTAAGGGAACCTGAATATTCTGAATCGTGTCCTTTCAGGGCGCCTTCGATGGCAGGAATAATTGGCTCCATTGCTTTAATTTGGTAAACATTGCGGTCAAGCTCTGGAGGGAATTCAAAACCAAATACTGATGCAGCTGCCAAATTCCAATCAGTGACTGCGCCAGTTGCTGAAAAGCGAATCAGACAAGCTGGAGACTTATCGAAAATTGTTCTGAATTTTATCTCTGAATCTTCAACAATTTTGTGTGCTTCAATGAGCTCCGCATTCGATTTCATCCTAAAGTGGGTAAAGGCTGCAAATAAAGTACCGAGCAGTAGGGTGACCACAATCGAGATGATATGCATTAAATCAACTGTATTATTCCCCGAGGATCCAGGCACTATCTGGAGCTCCCAGGATTGTCCCAAAAAGGTAAAATTGTGGCGACCTATGACTCTGGGAGCATTAAAATTGTTCGGTTCTCCTCTAAGAAATATCCGCTCGCCAGAAAGAATCACCTCGTAATTGAAATCACGAATCGTGTTTGCAAAACACTTCGATATTAGTTCCTCAGTTCTGAAGACCCCATTGATGAAGCCGGTAATTTTGTCATCCACGACAATGGGTAAATAGATTGTGAATCCAAGGCCGCCCTGAACCAATTCGATCAAGGGGGATGAGGTATCGATTTGATAAACCATAGATCTTGAAAAAGTTTGTGCAGCTCCCTTTGCCGCTTTTTCAAGGAGATCAACGCCGACGACGGCCAGATTTGTACTCAGTGGGGTTACCCATTGGATTACGCCATGTTCATCGACCCAATTTATTGCCTGGAACCCGGGTAATTCATGTTGCATCAGCAGCGCTCGTGTTCTGAATTCCGCTTCTTCCAAGGCAGGCTTGCTCTCCATTCTCTCTCTGAAGAAATCCAATCGAGTCAGACGCGTGTTCAAAAACTCATGGAGTCTAATGCCCCCTTGCTCTGCAGTAACCTGAGTCCTGATGTTAAGCTTTTCACTTTCTTGACTTCTTAAATAGCTAAATGCCATTCTTCCCAGCACCACGGTTGTGATAAAAATGATGATTGGGAGAACAAATAATTTTGAAAGTTTCATATGCCTATCGCGCACCAACGTCCCTTGTTCAGCAATAATTACTCAAACGATAATCAATTTACACCGAGTCCGAAAGAAAAACTCGTATAAAACGAACAATTATCCGCTGGATATTGACACAGCCTTGATCATATCATCGTCCGTCTACCCAGGAAATTAAATTATTTTCACGGTTGAAGAGAAGCAGATGTTAGTGTTTCAGGCAGCCTGTTTTGTGAAAAAAAGACCGTAGCCAGAGCTTTGTAGAAATACCACCGCTGACCTGTGCGAATAGTGTTTCCCAAGAGAGATGCCTACTTTGATTTGCTAAATTAGAAATGTAACAGTTTGTTTACCTTTAGGAGAAATATGTTATCAGCATCCAAGCCAACCAGAGATCCCAGATCTTTGCCCAGCTCATAATTTGAATTTGGCTCATATGCTGAGGCTCCTCGCGACCAGACCAGATACATGACAGAACCTAATGAGTACTCCCAGCGCAACACTACATTTGAAGTTAGCTCACTATAGTTAAAATCTGAGTAGACGTACGATATTGGCGAATAGTCAACAATGCCATCCTGATCAATATCAACACCACCCAGGGCACCATTCCCGCCAAATGATAGTGTATTATCAGCTAACGAAGCAAAACGTTTATTGTACTCATGTTGGGTTGGATCATCGACCTCAACAAAATCAAAGTAATCTGCACCCATAATGAATGCCTGAGCATAAGCCTGCAATGACAGGGTGGTACTCAAGGTGATATCTGCTCTAAAAGTCATGGAGGTTTGGGCTAATTTTAACCCCGAGAAAATATAATGGGACTGATTAGTCGTGTCAGCCATTGTGGTAATCCAGGCCCAAGTGTCATCCATGAAATGAAAATTTGGTCCTAAAGAGAATGAAACATTTTTCTTAGGTCTGAAAGTGAACGAAGGAGATAAGTTGAAACTATGAACATCTTCCCAACTATAAAAATAATTGGCTGAAATATCCGCGCTGAGATCACGACGAGAATCTGAACCGACATTGAGCCAACCATTTACATTTTTTGATCCATAAATAGACGGACCCCCGTGTAAATGGAAGGGAACGATACCTCCAGAATTAAAATTTAGTCCTCCTCCTACCGACCAATTGTTGGTCAGGGTTGCATTCCCATTCACATTCCCCCCAACGCCTTTAAACTCACCACCAAAAGTCCAATTAGCCCATTGATTAAAATTTACATTATAGTTTAGGAATAGGTCTCCAGCCTCCCAGTGCCTGTAGCCGACCCAGACGAACTCATTGATATTGTCAACGGCACGCATAAAACCCAGATCATTGACTTCCAAACCCGGACTCGTTGCAAGTATACCAGCGAAAATGTTTATTTTACCGTCAGCCCTACCTAAAATAAATTTGCCACCTGCGCCTGATAAGGCGGTCGCGCTCGAGTCCACGGACAAATGGGGTGCATCGGGTCTTTGGAAATACCTGGCCGGGTGCAATTGGGTGTTGAGAATAGCTTCCTTACTCCCCTTCACGTGGCTAAATGCCAGGGCTGATGCGATAGAATATTTTCGATTTCCAAAACGATGGTTGAAATCCATACCACCGGTATAAGCTTTTTCCCGTAGCCACTCCATTCCAGTATCATCAAGAGCTCGCGTTGTTGATGTAAAAATTCCACCCAATGTTGTGAGACCTTCCCGGTAGTCTTTTTGAATTCTAGTTAACAGATACGAAGTCGCGGGCTCGATAACATTGCTTGATTCATGCCCATCTTCATAATGTACTACTGCCTTTTCCTCGGCGGTGAGCGCAGACATAATTCCTATAGAGAGTCCATTGTCCAATTTTCCTGTGATCTTACCTGCGCCGATAATTTTGGAAAACTCAGTGGCATCAACTGATGAAACCTCAGAACCGTCATACTCAACGCCTCCCTGCGGCGCACGACCAATTCGGCGGGAATAGAAAAGTGTATTAGAAGAGTTATCGCCATCTCCAAAACCCATGGAGAAGTTTAGGATATTGCCACCTTCCATGAAAAAGGGTCGCTGTTCTCTGAAATAACTCTCAAATTCGGTAAGATTAAATTCGGCTGGATCTGCCTCAACCTGTCCAAAATCTGGATTTATTGTCCCGCTGAAAGTAAGACCCAGATTAAAATTCTTTCTTATATCTATTCCGATGTTACTTGAATTTTCATATTCACCTGGATGGGCAAACGTGGTATCGTTCATACCTGAGCGACCCATAACGTAAGGGGTAACATAGAGCGGTTGAACCGCCTGAACATCAGTTAGACTCGTAAGCTGACCGTAATTGGAAACAAACCCAGTTTCTTCGTGAGACCAATAATTCCAGATAGCCAGTTCGTTGTCATTGCGGGGCAATTCGCGATATACGTTAAAACCCCAGATCAATTCTTCAGCAGTGTTAAAACGTAATTCTCTAAAGGGAATAGCAAACTCTGCTGACCATCCTGCTTCATCAATATGTACAGCACCATCCCAAACAGCATTCCAGTCGAAATCTGCACTGTCATCGTCAAAGCGTCTTAAATCCTGCTTCACACCAGCGGCATTTAGACCAAATTCAAAGGCTGTTCTGTGGTCATGGTAGCTATCTATGGAGATATATACCCAGTCAGAGGGGGTTGATTCATCTCGGCGCGTGAGGATTCCATCAATAAGTTCAGGTTTATCGTCATATGCTCGGATGCCCACATACAGATACTCGGAATCGTAGGCGACTGAAAATTCTGTTTTTTGGCTGGGTTGCCCACCATCATCTGGGTTGCGCTGCAAAAATTCACCTTCCCAGGGGTGGTCTTGCCATATGCCTTCGTTTAAGTTTCCATCTATTCTTACATCGGATTCATCGATCCGAAAGGCTGAAATACTGCGGTCCTGCTTTGCAACCTTTAGTTGAGCCGCATCCAAAGTTGCACCGAGGATAAAAATCCATACCAGAAATGTCAGAAAACACATATATTTCATAATTAATCATCCTATTAACCTGGATCCGAACCAACTAATTATTGCCTTCGGACCTCTGCATTTACGATTTCACCTTTTACTTTGCCACCATTGGCCAAGTAAACGATAACTTTTGAATCTTTCTCTTTTACAAGGATAGACCCATTTACCACTGAATGCATATCGACGATGATTTTGAGCACGCCATCATGGTACAGTACAAAATCTGATTGTCGATTTACGATGATATCACCTGCCACAGTCGACCCATTGAAAAGAGAGATGTCACCAGAAACAGTCTTGATGGATCCTTTTAGAATCGCATCATCCAGTTCTATATCGCCACTTACTGTTTTCATATCGTTTTCTATTTTGGAACCAGAGTCACAATTAATGTCCCCACTCACCGTCTCGATCGATCCGCGAATTTCACACTTCTCATAAATGCTAATATCCCCACTCACCGTTTCGATTTGACCAGTTTTGGCTCCCTTGCCAACTGCGATATCCCCACTCACGGCACTGATATCTTCCACCTGAGCTTTGCTTCCGATTTCTACATCACCACTTACAGTCGACAGTGATTGTTCAAGTACAGCCCCATTGCCGACAAAAATATCACCGCTCACCGTTGAGACAGCTTTTGAATATTTCTTGCCCTTGATTAGATGGATATCACTGCTTATTGTAGTTTGAGCAAGTAATCCACTGCTCAGGCCAGCAAGGATTGACAATGTGATGATGAATTGTTTTGATTTCATAATTTGCTCCGATATTTACATTTCAATTATTTTATTCGATAAGCTCTTTCGCTTATCGGTCTCTCATTTCGATAAATGGCACAGAACCATTTTATTCCAAACGATAAACTCCCACAAACTAATCTCATGCCACTCAACTATAACTTTAGGTATAGTGTTATTATTATTATATCTAGAGGAATTAGACCACCCACATATATCATGACATTACAAACATTTATATCTATAATACATACTACTATATGGTATTGATATAAATGATTCACCGTTCTGACACCTTTTCAAATTCGGGCAATATTATTCCCTCAAGAATGGATTTATTCAATCGATGATTATAAGTGAGATCTGTGATTATTAAGAACTTCAGACTAAAAAGGAATCAGGAGTTTCGCTGTGCGTATACTCGTTGCAGAAGACAATTTAACAATCCAAACTTGGTTAAAAATCAACCTCCAAAAATGGGGCTATGATTTTGACCTTGCTGGCGATGGTTCCGTGGCATATGAGTTATACCAGAAATATGGACATGATCTGGCCATTATTGATTGGGTCATGCCCATAATGGATGGCATCGAATTAATCGGCAAGATTCGAGAACGCAATAGTTTAGGAAAAACCTTCATCATCATGATTTCTGCAAAAAAAGAGGGTGAGGACCTTATATCAGGAGTATCTGCCGGCGCTGATGATTATATAGTCAAACCTATAAAAGCAGAAGAGTTGCATGCCCGTATCATGGCTGCAGAACGAATATTACGCCTGGAAAAAGCACTACAGGAAAGAAACGATAGTCTTGAATCAGCCAACGCCCAGATGAAACAGGACATGGCTCTTGCTGCGCGCATCCAACAATCATTCCTACCACACAATCCACCACAACTAGAAAAGGCTATCTTTAAGTGGGGACTTTTATCCTGTGACGCCCTCGCCGGAGATGCATTAAATGTCATCAGATTATGTGAAAATCGTGTGGGCTTCTACGTCCTTGATGTGAGTGGTCATGGCGTAGCTGCAGCATTGCTGGCCATGACCCTGATCCATACGCTCTCTGCAGACAAACCAAACTCACTCCTATTTCATACTTTAGACACTGTGGAAAAAACCTATTCCGTAAGACCACCCTCCGAGGTGGCAACCAGATTAAACCAACAATTTCCCATGGATGATATAATCGGGCAATATTTTACCTTCATTTACGGAATTTTAGATTTGAAAACAAAGTCAGTTTGTTATGTCTCCGCGGGACATCCGGGACCAGTTGTTACGAGGTCGACAGGAAAATCAGAATCATTTCCCTCAACAGGAATGCCGATTGGATTTATAGAAGGATGCAAATATTCTGAGCAGACTATTCAATTAAACCCGGGAGATCGACTCTATTTTTTCTCTGATGGTATTCCCGAATCCACCAATAAGTACAATGAGCAATTCGGTAACAGCAGGATGACGCGAATTTTACAAAATAATCAATCCAAATTTAATTTGCGTGATTCGATCGACAACCTTGCTACCTCAGCCTTAAAGTGGAATGGCTTGTCCCCTATGACGGATGATATGTCAATCCTGGGTCTTGAAATCCAGTCATAAGAATAGCTTTGATAATTCAATTATGACTGGCAACATGTCTCCCCTTCCAGCCGGGCAAAAGGATGCTCACCAAGAGGATTTTCAATTCGAGTTGTCAGGAAGAATTTTCCGCCACAACGGTATTAATGACTATTTATGGAGCGCCTGAATGCTTGGATTGGAACAATCGCTTTTCAGGATCACGATACTGGAGCTGTGCAGTGCAGTAATACGCTCCTTATCAATTTCAGGATAGAGCGTTGTGAGCATGGACTCCAAATGAAAAATGGGGGCAGAGGACAAAGAACTGCAGGTTACGGCATGTAATATCACCAGCAAAAACGGTATCTATTAACCACCGGGACTGCTGCTGGCATATAGTTTGAAACTCTGTAGCGGATGTTAAGAACCGGACAAAGCTATTGTCGAGATGAATATATTGTATTGAAGATTAAGTTGGAGAATCCATTATGAGCACTAAACCCATCATAATTACCCCTGAATCAGATATTGTTGGAAATTCCTCTCACGAATTAAAAAAAGAGTTTTCAACATTCATTGAAAATGGCAATATAAACATAAAACTGGATCTGCATCAGGTCCGGATGATTGATTCTCTTGGAATCGGTGTTTTGGTGGCTACTCGAAATGCGCTCCGGCAAGCTGAGGGGGAATTTAGTATCATCAATCTGAACGCAGATCTCAGAGAGTTATTTTCTAACATGAGGATTATTGAATTCCTAAATGTCAGTTAAAATGATCAGTCATTATGGAAATGAGAAAAAGTCCTTCACCTCTCAGCCTTTTCCACAGCTAAATATTGGGGTGCTGAATAAATGGATTTATTGATTCAGGGACTAAATAAATGACACTCATGGTTGGAAGACAACCCATTCTCGACCAGAATGGTGTCACTTACGCCTACGAGTTATTGTACCGAGGGAAAGATGGCAATACATTTAGCAATCTTCACGGGGATGAAGCCACTTCCGTTGTCATCAATAATTCCTTTTACAACGCTGAGTTTGGGTGTGTAAGTTCCGGAAAGAAAAGCTTTATAAATTTTACTACTCAACTTGTTATTGATGAAGTCTGGCGAATTCTTCCAAAACAAGATGTGGTGATTGAGTTATTAGAGAATATTGAGCCCACTCTGGAACTTATCCAATCGGTACAAAAAATAAAGGACCATGGCTATACTCTGGCATTGGATGATTTTGTTTATCATCAAAATTTAAAACCCCTCATTGATCTGGCAGATATAATCAAAGTTGATATTAAGCACAGTGACCGATCAACAGTCCAAAAGTTAGCGCAAATATTTTTGCAGCAAGGGAAACGATTGCTTGCAGAAAAAGTTGAGACATTGCAAGAATTCAAAGACTGTAGGGCATGGGGATATACCTTATTCCAGGGGTTTTTTTTCGCCAGGCCTGAGCTTATTGAATCCAAACAGAATTCAGAATCTAAATTGTCCAAACTTAGACTCATGCAAAAAATTCATGATCCGGACATTGAGTATGGCGAATTGGTCGAAGTCCTCAAAAGTGACCCCAGCCTTACTTTAAAACTATTGAAATACATCAATTCGGTAGCAATGGGAGTCCGACATGAAATTACAAACCTGCGACAAGCCCTGGCGCTTATCGGTCTCAATAATTTCAAAAAGTGGGCTTCTGTTCTAATCATGGCTGCGATGGCTGAAGATCAGCCACGGGAACTTATGAAACTCTCATTGTTCAGAGGTCGTTTTTGCGAATTGCTAAGTGATGCAATGGGGTCGCGGGACCAGAGTTCTGAATATTTTCTGACGGGAATCTTTTCAATGATGGATACAGCCATTGGCAAACCGATGGAAATACTCCTAGCAGATCTGCCTCTGTCAGGCGAAATCATCGATACCTTGCTAGGGAATGAAACCAAAATTCAAAGTGTGCTACGGCTTTCAAAAGCGTTGGAACAGGGCGGTGAATTAGGACCCTATGTCAGCGCCTTGAAAGTCCCCATTACGCTTACAAAATTATCTGAGATAAACCAGGCGGCCATTATCTGGACTGACCAAATCCTAGGTCTCTAATCCCCGTGGCTGAACCATGCTTGAATCCAGATGCCGGGGACTGTTTCCCTGCATATTTCACCTAAATCGGGATACTCATTTTAAAACGACTGCCTTCCCCGATCCTGCTATCTAAATCTACCGTCGCATGAATGGAATCCATATAGAGTCGCACCAAAGATAAGCCCAAACCGATCCCCTGGTATTTCTTGGAGTGACCAAAGGTTCCCTGATTGAAAGCCACAAATATTATCCGTTGCATATCATCATTCATTCCAGGTCCTGAATCTTCCACAAAGATATCAATGGTGCTCCCACGCAGCTTAACTCCAACCACGATGTGACCTGATTCTGTGTATTTTATAGCATTATCGATAAGATGTGCCACAGACTGTGTCAAACAATATTCATCCGAGGAGACCACCAGCTCACGCTCGGGTAGATCAATTTTCAGCCTCAGTCCCTTCGCATTAATATCCGATACTCGCTCTTCGATCTGAATTTTAACGATTTGGATCACGTCCACAGGCAGCAGTTTAACTTTGTAGGTCCCTGTACTAAAGTGGGAGATATCCAATATTTCCTGCATAGTACGAGCAAGCCTGTCTCCATTCTGATGAATTAAATCAAAATAGAATTTTTGATCCTCAGTCAGGATCTCCTGTAATTCGTCACTCAGAAGATTCATAAAGCCTAACAAGGAATTGAGGGGGGTGCGAATTTCATGACTCATGTTATCGAGAAAGGCGGTTTTTAATTTTTCACCTTCCTCTGCTTTCTCTTTTGCAGCGATGAGCGCAATTTCATTTCTGTGCAAATGGGTAATATCCACACCCTGATAAATCACCTCCAGCATATCCTTACTAAAGTAAGCCGTCCACAGAATGGCTTTTTCAGCGTATTCCATTCGAGTTACCGGAATGGTGACTTCAGCTGCCTTGCAATTAAGCATAATGTTTACAAAGTCGGGAGGTAAAGCCAACGCATATTCGGATTCATCCAGATTTCCCGCTCTCAGAAAATCTGCAAAGGCTGCATTTGAGAATAGTGACTTCCCCGCCAAATCCACCACAAGGATTGGACCCGGGTTTTGGTCAATAAAACTTTTTGTCTCGTCATGCCATGTATTAAAATTCATCCATTACTCACTCTAGATTTAATTGCCCAACTCTATGTCCTTATGAACATTCATTTTCAAGGAGATCCGATTCCCTTTTTTATTTAAAACTATTTTATTGCAATACCTCTGAAAAATGGGAAATCCCCGCCCATGGTCATATCCTGGATTGGATTGTTGGACGATTACCGACTGCCAATTAAACCCCGCCCCTTCATCCTCTACCACGATATGAAATTGGTCAGCCTCAATTCCAAGCCCTAGTTTGATAATTTGATCTGGACGGTTCTTGTTGCCATGAATTACGGCATTATTCAAGGTTTCGCGGAGTATTAAATCCAGGACGAATTTATTGTAATTTTCGAAATTCGAATCTAGGAGCGATATGATTTTTGCGATCTGGCTCACGACCTCGTCAAGGGAGGACTTGAACTCACAACGATATTCAAAAGGTTTTATCATAAATGTCTCTTATCCACAATGGATTATATCCTGATTAACTCATATACCTTACTAAAAGTATCGACTTAAGCCAGGGTAACTTGAATACGCTGCAGGGAAAATATTGTTTTAAGAGCAATATCCTTAAAGCAACAAAGCAAACGATTACTCGTTTGCTTTGTACCGCGGAGAGGGGTCGAACCTCCACAAGCTGGGCTTACT
>JABMOT010000091.1 GCA_013202385.1 Fidelibacterota bacterium | reverse complement strand
GCTTACTAGATCCTAAATCTAGCGCGTCTACCAATTCCGCCACCGCGGCTTAAAAAAGCGTCCGAAGATATATACTGATCGGTTTGAAGCAACAAAAAGCCCCGGAAATACCGAGGCTTTAAAAACATATTTTCTTGCGAATTATTTGAGTAGAACCAACTTTTTAGTAGCACTAAAACCGGCAGTGCTGCTCATTCTATAGATATAGCCACCTGATTCAACCCGAACACCATTTTGGTTCAGACCGTCCCACATAGTGGTATAAAAACCAGGTTGATGTGCGCCAGTAGTCAAGGATCTAATTTCCTGACCCAGGAGATTATAAATACCCAATTGAATTTCAGAAGCCTCGGGTACGCTATATGAAATTGTCGTGGTGGGGTTGAATGGATTCGGAAAATTCTGATCCAGCCCAAAGGAAGTTGGAATTTCAGCTTTGTCTTCTACGCCAACAGTTACACTAAAAACTCCATCAGCACCATTACTTG
Organism: Fidelibacterota bacterium; assembly: GCA_013202385.1. GTDB lineage: Bacteria > Fidelibacterota > UBA8477 > UBA8477 > JABMPR01 > JABMPR01. The sequence goes on along the minus strand of JABMOT010000091.1, from coordinate 4,236 downwards.
GCAGTGGTAGGCCTCCTTCGGCAGCTACAATCAAATTTGAAAAGGAAAGCGTTAAATCGCCAAGGGAGGCGGAGGGAGAAATCATAAATGTTATTTCGACTATTGCGCCTGAACCTATGGGAATTTCTTCTCCAGTAAAGCTGACACCCAGAACCATTGACTGTCCATTTACTTCATTTCCTGCAAATGCGAAATTGGCAGCCCTGTCTAAACCAGTAACGGATTCAATCTGAAGGTAGTCTCCAAGACCATCAATGATATTAAACTGAATTCCTTTTACGGGGACAGCATTGGTCATTTCGATAAGCAGGGGTTCTGATAAATTATTTGGTTCACCACCTCCACCTGAAGCAAAACGGACTTCAATACCACCCACAGTAAGGAGACCATTTAACCAGGTTGTGTTCATGGCAGTGCCCACAGGATCTGTGACCACCAGGAGGGACTGTGGATTTGCATTGCGAATCTCATGAAATTTTAACTCAAGTATTTCGTCGGAAACTGTCGCAGGAACTGAAAATAGAATTGTGCATATCGGGCCATTACCAAGACTGATGCTTTTGCCACCTGCATCAAAGATCAAAACGGTTATTGACGAATCTCCTCTTGCACTCCAGTTATCAGCGATGGACCAGGCTCCATCCCACTCACTATTGCCATTCAGGTCTGTATAGATTTCACCGGGCGTGTATTGACCGTCTCCCTCACCAAAGTCAAGGGTATTGGGAGTTTGATCTAACCCATTGTCTTCAAACGGTTCTGCTGCAGTTCGTCCGGCAGGATAAATCGCAACCACAGATAACTCATTTGGAATATCCTTTAGATTAAACTGCAGTCCGCCGACAGCTTCAGTGTTTTCTAAATTAATATCAACGGGAGCTAACGTTGCGCCATTTTGGGCGGAGGATCCTATAACAGAGACGATAGTCTCACCAAAGCCAAAACTGACAACAAGAAAAAGGCTGGTGATGACAAGAAAGCTTTTACGCATATTTCCCTCCACTTCACGTGGTTGATATTCGTTCAATCTAAAGTAGTGACCGCATTGTTATATTGATTTTTGTCACAATCTGCACCATTCGTATAACAAGTTGAAAAATAATGTGCTCGCGGGGTGAACCAAATCTTATTTGGCCACGACCTACCTGTAACCAAATTGTTAGTCATCACCCTGTGACCCCTATTTCCCATGACATTTTTTATATTTTAGGCCACTCCCGCAAGGGCAGGGATCATTTCGTCCCACCTTTTCTTCAACCGTAATGGGTTTCTGCTTCTGAGGTGGCCGCGGCGGTGCAGCTCCAGAGCCACCCCCTTGATCAGTCTGAGGCAGGGCATTTAGAAAACCCATATTGGAACTTTCAGCGTGCTGCGATGAAAGATTCCGAGCTCTTCTTATTTTGTTTTCGCGCTCATCAACAATGCGGGCATGGAAAAAGAGTTTGAGGACATCTCTATCAATGAGATCCAACATTTTTACAAAAAGTTGGTAGCCTTCTTTTTTATATTCTATCAGCGGATCTTTCTGGCCAACCGCCCGGAGGTTGATACCCTCTTTCATCTGGTCCATTTCATAGAGGTGCTCGCGCCATTTCTCATCCACCACGCGGAGATACACAAATTGTTGGAGCCGCTTGAAATTGGGCTCACTGCCTGTTATCTCTGCCTTTTCCTCATATGCATCCCGCAAGAGAGTACTGACCAGCTCGCTAAGCTTATCCACATCCATATCTGGCGCTGGAGTCTTGGGCAATTGAACCATAGCAGTGGCGGCTAAATCACTGTGCAAACCAATCCAATCCCAGAGCTCAGTTTCTGTCTCCAGATTTGTGTATTTTTCTACAACGGAGTCAGCGTAGTTTTCCATTACCTCGCGAAATTCTTCTTTCAGGTCGAGCCCATCCAGAGCCGCCTGACGACGATCATAGACCACTTCACGCTGTTGATTCATCACGTTATCGTATTCCAGCAAATGTTTACGGATGCTGTAATTGCGGGCTTCGACCTTCTTCTGGGCACGTTCTACAGCCTTGGTCACCATGCCGGCCTCGATGACTTCACCTTCCTGAAGTCCCAAGCGGTCCATGACACTGGCAACGCGATCAGAGCTGAACAGTCGCATTAAATCATCTTCAAGACTGAGATAGAATCGGGATGCACCAGGATCACCTTGCCGGCCAGAACGACCACGCAACTGTAAATCGATTCGGCGAGATTCGTGACGTTCGGTACCGAGGATCTTTAGCCCACCAAGTTCCTTAACATTGGGACCCAGTTTAATGTCAGTTCCGCGACCAGCCATATTGGTCGCAATGGTCACGGCATGGGCTTGACCAGCTCGAGCTACAACTTCCGCCTCGCGGCCATGTTGTTTGGCATTAAGCACGTTATGGGGAATCTTGAGACGCTTGAGCATTCTTGAAAGTGTTTCCGAAACTTCAACTGTAATAGTACCAACAAGAACGGGTTGCCCGGATTGATGAGAGGCGATAATTTCCTCAATTACAGCATTAAATTTTTCACGACGGGTTTTAAAAATCTGATCATTTTCATCAGCTCTCACTATATCCCTATGCGTGGGAACTTCAACAACGCCCAGTTTATAGATTGAGAAAAACTCTTCTGATTCAGTGACGGCAGTACCCGTCATGCCGGCAAGTTTTTTATAGAGTCTGAAGTAGTTCTGCAAAGTAATTGTTGCCAGAGTCTGAGATTCTTTCTCGATCCGCACTTTCTCTTTGGCTTCGAGAGCCTGGTGTAGACCATCGCTATAACGGCGACCGTGCATAATTCGACCGGTAAACTCGTCGACAATCATGACCTTGCCTTCCTGAACGACATAATCCACATCTTTCTCGAAGAGCGAATAGGCTTTCAGGAGTTGACTGAGGTTATGGATAGTATCGGAACGCTCACCATGGAGGGCATAGAGCTTCTCTTTATTCTCATTGATGGTAGCAATGGGCGTTTCAGTGTCACTTTCAAGATCATTCAGTAAAGTGGGTAAATCAGGGATAACAAAACGGTCCGGGTCATTGGGTGATAGAGCCTCCCGACCTTTTTCAGTCAGATCGACACTATTTTGACGTTCTTCGATGACGAAGTATAGTTCTTCATCCAGCTCGGGCATTCGCTTATCGCGCAGATAGTCGTTCTCAACCCGCTGCTCCAGTTTTTTGATGCCCTGCTCTTGATAGAGTTTTTGCAGGCGTCTGTGTTTGGGGCTACCTCTACGAGCCTGAAGAATCAATTCACCTGCTTCGTATTCGGTCTTAGGATCTTTTAATTTTTCTTCTGCTTTGGCCAGGATGGAATTGATCATCTGGGTTTGACGGCGCATGAGATCATCGACCAGAGGACGCAGATCAGTGTATCGTTGAGCAATCGGCGAATCAACTGTTCCTGAAATAATGAGGGGCGTTCGTGCTTCATCGATGAGAACGGAGTCAACTTCATCGACGATAGCATAATAATATCCGCGCTGAACCTGATCCTGCTTAGCGATGGACATATTGTCGCGAAGATAATCGAAGCCAAATTCGCTGTTGATGCCGTAGGTAACATCGCAATTGTAGTTTGTCTGGCGAACGACTGGTTCCATCTGATTGAGTATCACCCCAACACTGAGACCCACATATTTTAGCAAGGCACCCATCCATTGAGAGTCACGCTCTGCCAGATAATCATTGACGGTGATGATATGAACACCCTTGCCGACCAGTGCATTTAGATAAATCGGCATAGTAGCAACCAGGGTTTTGCCTTCACCCGTTTTCATCTCAGAAATCTTGCCCTGATGAAGCACAATGGCACCCATGAGCTGGACGTCGTAGGGGATCATATCCCAGGTCAATTCCTGTCCTGTAACTTTTATGGGTTGACCCATGAGCAGGGCAGCCCCTTTTTTTACGACAGCAAAAGCTTCAGGTAAAAGTTCAGTTAAGATTTCTTGTTCACGATCGTAGATCGCAGCGCTGATTTCTTTGTGATCTTTACCATCATTTTCCAGCTCAACTTGAAGTTTTTCAGTATCTCTACTGATCCTTGCTTTGAATTCTGCTGTTTTGGCAATCAAGGTTTCCTGAGTTGCCTCAGACAGGGCGTCGTATTGTTCATTGATCTGGGCGACCAATGGCAGCAGCTGTCTGGTCTCGCGATCAGAGCTGGTTCCAAATATTCGGGTAATAAATTTACTAATCATGGCGCTAATATAACTCTGGTGAAGTGTTTGTGAAG
>JABMOT010000090.1 GCA_013202385.1 Fidelibacterota bacterium | reverse complement strand
CCTCCTTGGTTCTATTCTAAGCATTCAGTCCACTATTGATCCAGAGTTTGAGCATTCCAAGCATTAATGTTAGTCCCCTTCTCAGTTAAATAATTATGACGCCCAGGCTTCCAGATGTATAGATAGGTAGCTCATCTGCCTCGACCAGCTGTCTCGAGGAACACAACTAAGACTATGAGCAATACCACCAGGTAGAGTAAGGATCCGCTTTAATCCAATTCCTGGAGCATCTCATGATCCAGGCCCCTATGTAGCTCGCGGCTGAACCGTTTGTGCTGCCGGATAAGGCAGGCAGGAGCATATGATTTCCCTACGTTCAGAAAAGCATAGGGTCTGGATGTAAACCCGGCAGGAGTCGAACTTGCGGTCTGCGGAACCGGAATCATCAGGACGGTTCATTTTTATGAGTCTATATAAGGGTTTAGAGGGTGTTAGTGACAAGCGTTCCCCGTAATGGCACCATAATATTTTCATGATATCTACCAATAATCATAAAATCATTTGACATAATGTTGAAAATAGAGCATCGTTTTTGCGGCATATGTTTTGACGGGAAACTCTGTGGTTACTGCAGGAGTATTTTAACTAAAGAGCGGCTCGTCTATTAAATTCGTTCTGGAATATTTCGATGGCAACTAGTACTTCATCAAATTGTGGTACTAGACCAAAAAACATTTCATCCTTCATGTTCGTATAATCTTTTCGCCAATCTGACTCTTGTACTGCAGTGGGAAGAATGTGAAGTTGACCGGGGCGTAACAGGTTATAATCAACCCATGTGATATTGAAATATACCCTTCTATGAGCGGCCACTCGATTAAACAAGTCAATGTCGTCAGATGCTTCCTGCCCAATACCCACCTTGATCATCTTATAAAGATCGTAATAGTGTCTGGCCAGATAGGACTTGCGAGGACCCTTGTCCTTAGGACGAAAGGATTCCTCATGTAGGAGCATGGCTTTTTCCCAAAAGGTTCTCTTTGGAGCAACTGCCCGAACAGGAACCTTAGAGTAGCGCAACAAATCTGGGAAGGCATCAAATATGTAAGGGTTCACCTCAATGTCCACTACTGGCACCGTATCAGATCTTGCACCCATTTCAATCTTTACAATCCGCTTGATATAGGCATCACCAACTGGGAATACAGTTGGATACGTAAATAATAGAGTTTGATGATCCGGATCCTTAGGGTCAGCTTCCAATCGCCAAGGATGATCGGAATCCAGAGCAGTAATAAGTACTGCTCGTAATTCTGGTTCAAGGCGATCATTTATGTACTGTTGACAAGCCTTTTTCAATCGTTTTAAACGCTTCCCCTCTTGACTACTAGTAGGTGCGCTTTCTGGGGAGTTCTCACCACTAAACCCAAGAATCCCTTTGTTGATAACGATATCAATGTCTTCAGAAAAACGATTGATGATTTGCCAACCCTTCGACAAAGAAGTACCACCCTTGAATGTCAACTCGACACCACAACTTGGTAGATGAAACAACAAATCCAAAACCCAACATACCCAGAAGTCCTTCTCCACTGAAATTGCGGGCAATCCCAATCTTGCTTCAGTCTGTGTAAAGATGAGCTGCTGGCGATCCTTAGGTGCGTTGGAGAAAGTTCTCATACAGTGTCTTGCACCTGTGTAATTTGCTGAAACACTTTTGCGATCCATGCCGGAACATATTTGATGTCTTTCAATAATTGTACCCGTGCTGAATTGTCCAGGCGATCTTTCAACCTGGTAATAATGGATTGATCTACCTGATCCTTCCCAAGGTACTTCAGAGCCTGATTAACCAGTCCACTGACCCGACCGGCCATGGCCATGTTTCGGGGGGTAGTACGCTTTAAAATAATCTGGCGTTTCCCGATACTAACCGTTTTGGATAGGCCATCGGTCAGGTAGGATATCTTCATGGGAACCTGAGTGGACAATCCTAACAAGTTGGCTGCATAGGCACCAGTGGGTTGCAACCGGACAACATCACGACCCGCCAGGACACTGACAATATCATCCATGGATGGCTCCAGTAAACCCAGCTTCGGGTCCGTTTTGGGATAGTCGTATAGACCGTGAGCCAGTTGTCTAATATGTCCAGCCTGCTTATGTCGTTTTAGTGCTGATGCTACAGCATCCCGGCTTCCGAGGTCTATAAAGTGGTTCGGCGTAAAGACCCAACCCTTCCCATGACCACGAATGCGTTTAAGCACCTGACTATCAGTGCTATGTAGTGTTTTTTTCATAATACTCCTGACACATAAATATATAAATATTTGTGTCAGATGAAAGAGCTGTTACAGTTCTGATTGTGTTGATCTTCAGGTTGCAGCAAATCGGCCTCAATTCGAATTACCTGCTGGTTAGCCCAAGTGATCCATGAATCCATCTCGCTCTCAGAATTCTCGTTTGCTGACTTTTGAACGGCCGCAATATTAGGAAACGCTGCCATCTATTTCGGTGGATGCGATGCAGTTTGTGGCTGCATACTGGACACTGATTGGATGCATAGGAGGAAGAAACCATTCGTTTACGAAGCTGTCCGATAAATAAAACAGATGAATACATAATCAGAAACAGCCCGAAAAGATCAGAAACTTCCATTCGTAAAACAGGGTCAATAAATATTGAGACCAGGAATTGCTTGGCATCGTTTAATGCCTTCCCAAGAAATTGAATGGCGCTCAGAATAATCACCTGAAAGGGGATCTCCGTCCTCAAAAGGAAAATACCCAGGATCATTAATCCTGATATGATGATTTCAGTTCCGTAGCTTATATGTTTTGACCCACTTGTGGCGCTTTTACTCATATTTGTACCCTCCTGCTATGTATAAGAGTAATATTATGGTAGAACTATACTATAAGGGGATACCTTAGCAGCCTGTACAAAGCACCCTATATTTAGGAGGGGTTTTTCTAATTATTTAAATATGACGACCTGGCGAAAAGTAACTGAGAGATCACGAATGACGCCCTAATTCCATTAAATACAATTTTATATCGCAATATGATCTATACAACACGTTGCGCTCTTTGCGCGCTTAACCTCGCTATGAGCGGCGGCTGCGGGAGGACTTTTTGCGGTTTTGTCAAATACGGCACTGTTGTTTGGTTTGGTCTTGTCATGACTAAATCCTGGCAGATACTTCGGTCTACATTTTGTACTGCGAATCGCTTCGCTGATGCTTGCCAGACCCTGTGAAGCCGGCAGTGCGGGAAGCCGAGAATAGAGTCTGGTTCAATCCGTCGCCAATATTACCAGGATGTATTTAGCACGGTCATTATGCCCGCTGTCGCAGATATGCCAGCCTTTTAGAAAACCTTACAGAGCTATATAACAGACACTTACAGGATTTACTTTAATCAATATCATAGAATAGAGGTGGAAAATTTAAAATCTGGCTCACACCTTTTTTCCACAATGCTTGTCTCTCAACAGTTTTCCTAAACTATCCAAATCCGCGCTAAATTTACGGATACCTTCGGCCAATTTCTCCGTCGCCATGGCATCTTCATTATGCAGCCAGCGAAAGTCAGATTCGCTGAGAAAGAGTTGCTTTATATCCAGGGCGCTTGATTGCGTCGGATCCAGCTTGCGTGGGAGATCGCTATCATCTGCTTCTAGTTCCAGCAGCAAATGGGGTGAGATGGTGAGAAAATCGCAACCAGCCAGGGCTTTTATTTCCCCAGTATTTCGAAAGCTGGCGCCCATGACCTGTGTCTGGTAGCCGAATTTTTTGTAATAATTGTAAATATCTGTGACAGAAATAACACCAGGATCGCTTTCGGCTGGAATATGTTCCACACCACGCTTGGCCTTATGCCAATCCATGATCCTCCCTACAAAGGGAGATATCAATTGGACCCGGGCTTCTGCACAGGCAACGGCCTGGGCAAAACTGAAGAGCAGGGTCAAATTGCAGTGAATTCCTTCTGTCTCGAGCTGCTCGGCGGCTTTGATGCCTTCCCAGGTGGCAGCGATTTTGATCAGAATTCTGTTGCGATCGATGTCATCCCCTTCGAACATGGCAATAATCTGGCGGGCTGTTTTGAGGGTTTCGGTGGTGTCAAAGGACAGGGTGGCATCCACTTCAACAGAAACCCGACCAGGGATCACCTTGAGGATTTCTTTGGCAAAATTTACAGCCAGTTTCTCCAGACAGGGCCGCATACTCTGGGCCGGATCACAGATATCAATATCCCCATAAGTGAGGGCATCTGCTACAAGATGGGCGTATTCTGGCATTTGAGCTGCAGCTAATAGTAAGGATGGGTTGGTAGTGGCATCCTGGGGTTCATGCACCTTGATGGAGCTGATGTCCCCTGTATCAGCGACAACAACGGTTATTTCTTTAAGTTTATCCAATACACTCATAATGGGTCTCCTACCTTCTGATAGCCAGGCCCCGGTGAACCAGGGCGACAGCTGATCAGTTTATTGTCGTTCTTGGGATTAAGCTCCGGTTAACAAAACATCTTTCTAGTGGGCAATTTAGCCCTGGATTGATCTTCCACAATGCAATCCCCATAATAGACTGATACGGAAGCAGGCATCCTAGCCCCCTCATCATGCGTGAATACATAGAGAGAACGGGTAGCGTCGAGCACGATTTACAAGTATACGGGTGCAAGTATCTACATAACACCATATCCTGATCTGCATCCAACCGAATTTATAATTGGCAGGAATGTCAAGATGTCATCCCCAATCAAGAATCACATAACCGGCTATCAGCCCATGAGGCTAAAACGAGGCGATGCTGTAATATTTGGGAACTCGCTAATTATTTGTTAGAACGACCCGTGAGTGTACAAATGAATCGTACATAATGCTTTGAACTCCTTTATTGGTACGTTATAATTGTACAAGTTATAAAGGAGAATTAATATGACAACCATAGCAGTTAGCGAATTACGGGCAAATCTGATGAAAGTTTTAGAAGAGATTAAACATGGAGCCCAAATTCAAATCACCTCACGAGGAAAAATTGTTGCCCAGCTTGTTCCAGCAGATGCTGCTCAGGAGGATGCTAAAGCAGCTCTTCAGCAATTGAGTTCAAGTG
>JABMOT010000008.1 GCA_013202385.1 Fidelibacterota bacterium | reverse complement strand
TGTCTTGAAGTAAGGTTCATATTTCTCCAATGTAGCTTTGATGAAAATGGTAAGACCTTTTCCTGTTAAAGTGGCCCCACTAATACCATCTACCTTATGTTGTGGATCTTTCTCATCGTCCCGCATTTTTCCTTTGACAATTTGAATCGAGACAAGTTCACCCTCATTGTTAAGGATAGATTTTCCCTTGAAAGCTTCAGTAAACCAGGCCTTATCAATTTCGCCACCAAGCCCTGGGGTTTCCCCATGACTGTAAAATGAAATTCCTTTAACTGTATTAAGATCTTTTTCAAAAGCGATATATCCCTTAACAGTAGACCATAGTGCCTTTCCCTGCGTGGGAATACAATAGGCTGATATTTCATCACCTTGAATACTGGCAAATATAGGCAACAATCCAGGATCGCTTTTGGGATCAATATCTTCTGCTGCTCGGCCGGTAACAATCTTGCCCTCCAGATCGACGACAAAGGTCGACACGCGTTCAGTGTAGAGTGACAATAACTTTTCGGGAGCTATGTCCCGGTTTTCCACCAGACCAAGAACGCTTAGAATATTATACTTTATATCCAGTTGGATATTTTGATCCTGTTTTTCCCTGAGTAATGTTGCCGCAGAGGCAAGCAACACGCTACACACCATTGTAACAGCAGCAGCAAAACCCAGGGTATAGGCTTTAGTTAGACGGGGCTTATTTGCCATAATTCAGCCTCCTGCTAATATTTGCCTGCACGACAAAGTGGTCAATCAGAGGTGAAAAGACGTTTCCAAACAGGATTGCCAACATCATTCCTTCTGGGTAGGCCGGATTAAATACGCGAATCAGGATCACCATAACACCGATGAGAATTCCGTAAAACCATTTCCCCGTATTTGTGCCCGCTGCCGAGACTGGGTCAGTGGCCATAAAAACAGTTCCGAACATAAATCCGCCCATAACCAGGTGATAATGAGCTGGGAGCGTGCGTATCCCGCTAGCCACATCAGCTCCAAAAAATTGTACAATAAGAGCCATGCCATACGCTCCTATGAGCGTAGCCAGCATAATCCGCCAGCTTCCGACTCCGGTAATCAGCAATATTGCGGCCCCTATAAGAATGGCAATAGTAGATGTTTCCCCAATACTGCCGGGGACAAAGCCGAAAAACATTTTATCCAGTGAGAAGCCAGCGGAATTAAGGGCATCAACTGCTGAACCGGTGGAAGCGGCTGCAGCTGCCAGTGGAGTGGCGCCTGTAAATCCATCAATGGCTACCCAAACACTGTCACCAGAGATGTTGCCTGGATAGGTAAAAAATAGAAAAGCCCGAGCGGTAAGAGCAGGGTTAAGTAAATTCATCCCTGTGCCGCCAAAGACTTCCTTTCCAATGACTACACCAAAGGAAACAGCAACTGCGACCTGCCACAAAGGAATCGTGGGAGGGAGTGTCAGTGGCAGCAGAATACCCGTAACCAGGAATCCTTCGTGGATATCGTGACCGTTGATATAGCCAAAGATCATTTCCCAGCCCAGACCCACAGCGTAGGTAACTACAATGATGGGGAGAAGCTTGAGGAAGCCAAACATGAAAGCGGCAAATAGACCCTCTACACCGGCCATGGCGCCAACATTATATGACCCGACCATGATACTTGGGATTAAGGCAAATATCACAATTCCCATAAAGCGTTTCATGTCGATGGAATCCCGGATATGGGGTCCCTTCGAAGTGCCATGCCCGGGAGTAAAGAGCATGGTATTAAAAGCGCCAAACATGGGGTGAATAATCTTAAAGGGACTTTCCTTGATCTTTACATCCAGCTTGTTTAAAAAGCGTTCTAGAAATTTCATGACTATTAGCCCTCCTTTTCCATAAGGAGTACGCCCTTTTCGATAATATCTCCAAATTCAATCTTCGAAGGACAGATATAGCTGCACAATGCCAGGTCCTCAGGAGCTACTTCATAAATACCCAATTTTTCCATCAGTTCAACATCCTCCACCAGGATAGCCTTACACAGATGAACGGGTAGGACATCCATGGGAACAACCTTTTCATACTCACCGGTGGAGACAAATGCCCGTTCTTCGCCATTCATGTCAGTGCTTGGGGCTAATGCTTTCCTTGGTGTTAATTTGGAGAAGAAAAGTCTCCAGAAACTGCTGGCATTAAATCCCAACTGGAGCCAGCCCATAAACCTGCGGCCAGTTAATTCTGGAATTAATGTGATCATGTCATCATAGAAGCCAACATAGCCACTGGGCAGGGTTTTACGCCCGGTTAAAATATTTCCAGAAATGACCCGCTGTTTGGCCACTGAGATCGGTGTGCTCACCAGATCCTTGATATGTGCACCCTCTTTGCCAGTTACGTAGAATCTATTGATTAACTCGGAACCTGTCAGGGCATAGGTTTTAGAGCCTGGATATTCTCCCCGGCTTAGAAAACTACCTATCTGAGCAACATGGCGCGGAGAAATATACCAGATGATGTCACCAGCCTCCATGCGATCCACGTGATGTACCTGAACTCCGATATTTCCAGCAGGGTGGGGTCCTGAAAAATGATGGAGCTCAACACCTTCGATTTTGGAAAAATAAGCTTCTGTATCTGCTGAGACAGACAGGTTTATTTTCCCTTCGGTGAGCTTTGAAAGCAGTGTGATTCCCAATTGAAAATGTTGGCCGCGACCCTCAAGCAACATATTTGTGTTTGCCTGAAGCGGTGCACTATCCACTGCGGATATAAAAATGGCTTTTGGCTTTTTTTTAAAGTCAGCAATTTTACTAAAAGGTCTTTGGCGTAAAGCTGGCCACAAGCCGCTATTTAAAAGAATTGATTTTGCCTGATCTGCGGTGAATGATGCTATTTGACCACTCGTGTAGCTTTCAAATTTTTCATTTGAATCAGTGCCAACATCAATAATGACACGCTGGATAGCGCGGCGCTCACCGCGAATCACTTCGCGGACAGTACCGGCAGCAGGGGATCGAAAGATAATCTCAGGTCTTTGTTTGTCTACAAAGAGGATTGATCCTCTTTTAACGGAATCTCCAGCAGCGACTTTCATCCCTGGACGTAATCCACGGAAGTCGATGGGCTGTACAGCTACCGATGTGGTTTGAGGGGCTTTTTCAATACGAAGCTCAGCAATACCCTGCAAAGGTATATCGTAGCCCTTTTTAAGTTTAAACACTCCCATT
>JABMOT010000089.1 GCA_013202385.1 Fidelibacterota bacterium | reverse complement strand
TCAAAAAACCGTACCAATGTTGCCTTCTCTAAAAGGCGGCCAAAAGTAAACGGCGTCTTAGGGGCTGTCAATGGTATTCTTAATGCCTCAAAAGCCAGCTTTGTTGAGATGTGTATAGGAGGAATCACCAGCAGGAAGACGCCTTCAAGGCCATTCTCCAGTACCTCAAGCTGTTCACCTACACCTTGCCCGTGCTGCAAACCACCCTCCAGAAAAAAAGGCACATCTGCACCGAGCTGTAACGCCATGTCTTTTAATTCGGTTTTTGATACCGGCTTTGAAGCGATCTGATTAAGGCCCTTTAAGACTGCAGCCCCATCTGCGCTTCCACCACCGATGCCGGAGCCCGGTGGTACCCGTTTCTCGAGAGTGAGTTTAATGCTAATCTCTTCAGCTGAGATTTTTCTGAACAAATCAACAGCTCGCGTGCAGATGTTGTTTCCGGCGTCCTCAAAGGGCATTCCGGTTTTATGAAATGAGAACGCATCAGCAGGTACAAAATGAAGGGAATCGCCCCAATCCAGTTCCTGAAACACGGTATCAAGATCATGGTAGCCATTTTCACGTTTCCCTAACACGCGAAGGGCCAGATTAACTTTTGTGTGGGCAGATATAGAGAAAGGCTCGAAAGTTTTCATACTTCGGGGAAGATAGACTGAATGTGATTCCGAGCAACGCGAAGAATCTCGTGTTCGCTTAAAATCATTTGATTGTGAGCTCAGCAAATTCACTCGACGAAAGTCCTAGCGCACGTAAGCAAAATTCTACCTACCTAAGCCTGTCTGTTGAGCAGAGTCTTTGTGGAAGGCAGGCGGATGTCAGGGTGTTGTTAACTATCAGAGAAACCCCGCCTTGAAAGACGGGGTAACTGAAATTCAATTTCTGCTGGTTTATCCTGCGGCAATCAAAAAGACATCATCAATAACATGGACCACGCCATTTGTTGCGTCGATTGTAGCTAATATTTTGCTGCCATTCACAAAGGTGCCTTCGTCTGTGACTTTGACATCAACGTATTGACCCGTCGCCATATACAGCTGCATACCATCTTTTAAACCCTCACCCATAAAGGTTCCAGGGGAGGCATGGGATGTAATGATGGTCGCCAGCTTAGATAAATTCTCTGGTTTCAACAGAGATTCAAGGGTGCCAGGAGGCAGTTTAGTAAAAGCGGCGTTGGTTGGAGCAAAAACGGTTAATGGACCAGCGCCAACCAGCACATTCTCAAGATGGGTGGCCACAACACCAGCTACCAGGGTGGTGTGATCCGGACTTCCCAGGGCAATCTGAAGAATGTTTGGATCGGAGACATCATCTTTTACACCTGCCTGATTATGATCCTTAGCAAATGATGCCGCAGCTCCGCTTGAGCCCTGCTCACCTCCAGGTGAACATGCCAATAAAACCAATACGACCAGGCATAAACTTGTTATAAATTTTACATTTCTCATCTCTATTCTCCTCTGATTATGAATCACATCCCCGCTCGTATTTGGTGTTAATCATTCCCTTTGAAAATTGGCAACACAGCTTCGGCTTTCAATTCGCTCAGCGACTTATTAAAGAATATGTCTTTCATATCGCCACGCGTATCCCCCCAGATAGCATGTATGGGACAGGGGTTTTCGTTACTGCATTCACTTAAACCCAAGATACATCTGTCAAAGATCTCACCATCACCAAAATTATTTACGATGGCGGACAAGGTTAGATCGTTTGATTTAGAACCCAGATCAATGCCTCCTGTGGGTCCTGTGCTGGAAACAAGAATTTTCTTGGCGATCAGGATATGGGCCACTTTGGCAAGTTGGTTATATGAAACATCAAGATCTTTGGCCACATCCTTGATCCGAACATAGCGTGACAAGGGTTGACGTTCAAAGAGATAAAAAATCAATCTAATTGCATACTCTGAAGCGCGTGATAAAATCATAAGTCTTTCTTCCTAAAAATCTTTTTTTGAAAATGCTTTATATCCAAGCCATACCGGCAAAGCACACCAGGACCACAATGCAATCATGGCAATAGTCGATCCAATCATATTTCCATAAAATTTTGAAAAAAG
>JABMOT010000088.1 GCA_013202385.1 Fidelibacterota bacterium | reverse complement strand
TTTCTTTGCTCATCGGTCGATTTACCGATCTGATAACCTATGGTGGTTCAACCTATAGTCATGCTTCGATCTGGGTCCTGATACTTATGATCATCCTGTTGACAGTTTGGACAATCCGGGGTGAGAAAAATCAGTCTGTTGACAATTAACCGGTATAATTTTTCTGTAGACGGAGAATAATTTAGTATGGCGGTTTCAATTACGCTTAGAAATATCATTAAGAAATATGATGAAAAAGCTGCCTTAAATAATGTGACCCTTGGTGTGGAGAAAGGACATATTCACGCCATCATTGGCACAACAGGATCAGGTAAATCGACACTTTTACGGGTGATCGCAACTTTATGTGCACCCACCCTGGGGTCTGGATATATTAATGGTCTTAATTTGGGCGCCAGACAAAATCAAATCCGCCACCAGATAGGATATATGTCACAGGACAGCCGCTTCGAGCAATCCTTAACTTTGTTCGAAAATCTGACGCTTCATGGCAAGCTTCACGGTATTGCTCAGACTGATTTACTCAATCGAATTTCTGGATTTGTATCTCGTTTTGAAGTTGCTGACAGTCTCCATTCATTTCCGCGGGAAGTCAGCTTTGGTACGCGTAGGAAGATGGAGTTTATCCGAGCTGTCCTGCACAATCCTTCAATTCTTTTACTGGATGAGCCGACATCTTCGTTAGATCTAGGGTGCAAAGAGCTCATGGAAGCTTTCCTGCGGGAACAAAAGCTCCGGTTTACTACGGTTATGGTCTCAAGTGACATTGATCAGGTTGAGAGATTAGCAGATCGAATATCCATTCTCGATGAAGGGCGTCTTGTGGCAGATGGTACTTTAAAAGAACTCAAAGAGTCAGAGCGCGAAAACCGTATTCTGGATATAACCTTATCTGAAACCCACGAGCGGGATTTTAATATCCTGGATGCCTCTTCCCATGTTGTTTCATACACTGTCCAGGGGAATCGATACGAAATAATTACTGAAACAGACACTAATCCACAGGTCATAATTGCTCTATTTAGCGAACGAATAGTAGAAGCTAAACAGCGATTACCAATGTTAACTGACATCTTCAAACGGATGATCAGGGTGGAGGCGATGCATGAATAACGTATTTGCCGCACTCTGGCACCGTGAATTTACCATTTACAAAAGACAATTCACGACGATGTCCGTCATGCCCATTCTTACAGGCGTGATATTTTTCTTCATGTTTTTCTTACCATATAAATCCCTATTACCTGAATCTGATCTGGCACGGGTGATTCCAGCCCTGGTATTGGACTCGTTAATATTGACACTTTTAATAACAATTTATGAAACTACAGCTCGATTCTATTGGGAGAGCCAGCGAAGTAATGGTATGGCAAGTCTTTATGAAATGGGTCGTTTCCATCGCCAACCCTCATTCTTTATCGCTCAGGCCATTATTAGTTTGATAAAGGGTTTTTCGCATTTAATCGTGGTCTGGTTTGTTTTAGCCTTTGTGACAGAAATGTCTTTTGCAAAAATAAATTTCCAGGCCAGTTTCCTTTTTATTCTCTTCGGAGCATTGCAGATTGTGTCTTTGAGCAAGATTATTGGGCTGCTCTCAAGGAATGTAGAGAGTCTTAGCAAGCTGTTGTATATCGGTCTATTACCCATCATGATGCTCAGCGGATTGTTTCTGGTAAAAGGTGCGCCCTTAGACACTTATTCCGAGATCGCCTTCTATTTGCCTCCTTATAATTGGATGACGGGTCTTGATTCCGCATTCCTCCAGGGAACGATTGATTATGGCTATTTGTTGATAACGCTTATTGAAACAGCCTTTCTGCTATGGTTCGCTGCCACCTTTTTTCATCTTGATGGTGATAGTTGAAACTGTACCTGGCAGGTGCAATTGAAGCTGCTCCTGATGATGGAATGGCTTGGCGAAAGGATCTGACTCAATTTCTTAAGACTGAGCTTGACTGGGATGTTTTCGACCCGTCGCGTCACGAGAGAGACTTTCTGACGGAAGAAGAGAAAATGAACTTCCGGACGTGGAAAAGCGTTGATATTCATAGATTTAGACCAGTAATTAAAAAGATCATCGATCGAGATTTACACCAATTATTAAAAGAATGTGATGCCGTGATTTGTCTTTGGGATGAGTACGTTATTAATGGGGGTGGTACTCACGGCGAGCTTACTTTAGCCTATGAACATAAGCTTCCAGTTTATCTGGTTTTAGGGCTACCCATTGAAAAAGTTTCCTCCTGGATCATCGGATGCACCTCTGAAGTGTTTTCTGATTTTGATGAATTGAAGCAATATTTATCCTCAAAAAGTTTTAAAAATAATGCTGAATAAATGCTTGACTTTCAAAAATGACCCCTTACCTTTTTGACGTTATCCCCAAGGTGGGTAAGGGTTTTAGCCCACTTGAGCTAATCCGAGAAGGTGTTGCTCAGGTCAAATGATCTAGATTAATTATTAATACAAACACAAGGAGGAAACACTATGAACAAAGCCGAATTGATTGCAAAGATTGCCGA
>JABMOT010000087.1 GCA_013202385.1 Fidelibacterota bacterium | reverse complement strand
GGGACAAATATACCATAAATGGTATATCCGATTGGATAGAATACTGCTTGGATTGGGGATATTTGTGGGTTTGGAGGGGGGTGGCTAATTAAGTGGGCTGATTTGATGCTGCCAGTGCTGAATAGCCCCTGCAGTATTAGTACAGGAGCTTATTTTTGATGAGTGATGTACTCTATTTAAGGTATAGCATCTTAATCGTTTGGCTGAAATTACCCGCATTCAATCGGGCAAAATACACACCCGTACTGACTGGGATTCCAGCTTGATTTATTCCACTCCATTTTATGTGGTAACTACCAGCAGGTTGTTGTTCATCTTGGAGGGAGGCGATCTGTCGACCCTGCACATTGAAAATTGTCAGATTGACTGCAGATTGCTCGGGTAGATCGTAGCTGATGGTGGTCGTGGGATTGAAAGGATTGGGGTAATTCTGATTCAGCGCAAATTTGATTGGCAATCCAAATTCGTCCTCTTCCACATTTACAGGATTGAGACACCCAACTCCAAAAGCACCCATGTCGCTTCCATCCTGAGCTTGTCCAACACAGGGAGAATTTTCAGCTAATTGATATTCCGATTCTATAGGATTGCAAAAAAGAGGGTCGGCATTAATGTTACCATTTAGCCAGTTAAACGCCCCCTCACCAATGATATCCCCATCATTTTGTTGAATATTGGAGTAGGAAATGTCTATTCTGTCTTCATTATCTCTGGTATTTATCTGGTTTGGAATATTATCTCTCACGATGGAGTTGTTTAAGGTAACAGTTGCCAGATTATATATACCACCGCAACCCGCCATTGGTGAAGAAGTAATCGAGTTGTGTATGATTGTGACATGATTCAAAGAAGCAGTGCTATGCACGACATGCAGTCCACCACCACCATCGTTTGAAGTGTTATTTTCGATGAGAACATGATTCATAGTTAGATGTCCATGACCACTGCCTACTCCACCAGTAGAGCCCGCCTCGTTATTTGTGATTGTTACATTATTTAGTATCGTTAATTCATTCCTAAGGTCCAATCCTCCACCTCCGACAGAATTTGTATTTCCTGTAACCGTAACAGAATCCAGGGTTAGATATGAATCACGTGATTCTACCCCTCCCTCAGTACCTCCTGTGATCGTTAAATTTCTGAGTTCACAGTTGTCATTGTCAAAGTAGAAAGTTCCAGCTTCTCCCTCAGCATCCAGGATTACATCAGATTCTGCCTCACCAACCAGGTCAATGCCACTGACCATACAGATGGGGAACTTTTCACCGCTTGTAGATGGGCTGTAGATTCCATTGGCAAGATATATGGTATGGTTTCCAAGAATGAT
Organism: Fidelibacterota bacterium; assembly: GCA_013202385.1. Taxonomy (GTDB): domain Bacteria; phylum Fidelibacterota; class UBA8477; order UBA8477; family JABMPR01; genus JABMPR01. The sequence goes on along the minus strand of JABMOT010000087.1, from coordinate 2,605 downwards.
CGAATTGGCCACGTTAATGGATTTCAATGGTTCACTAGCAGTAATACCCATATTAGTATTATCTCCCAGGGGATCAACATAAATGTCCTGGCTTAATTGCTCCAATCTCGCGTTCAGAATGTCAAATGAAAATGTACCCCGAACTGAGGCATGAAATTCTGTCGGTTGCATGACTGTGAAAGTATCAAGTGTTATGAGTTGAACATCAATTTCTGAATATTCTGAAGTACCCAGATCGTTACCTATCATTGCTTGATTGAGGTAAATATTGCACCGCTCATCGGAGTCAAACAAAAGTTCGCCAGCATTTAGATATATCCCACCCCCTGACCAGGCAGCATAATTATCTGTTATAGTAGTATTTTTAAAAATACCTATACCGTCATATAACGCTATTGCACCACCAGCAGACTCATTCGCTGAATTGCCCCTCAGGATGCAATCTGTCATTATCAAAGTGTCTCCCCAGAAATTAATGCCCCCTCCTTCAACGGCATAATTATTCAAAATTTGTACATTTCTCATTTTTATTTTTGATTTCTTGCTGGTGATTCCACCTCCCCAATCACTGGAATTTCCCTGAATAGTCACGTTTTCAAGATAGACGTTTGAATATTTTGAATAAATCCCTCCACCCCCATATAAGTTCGTGCCTCCCCCCATATTGATACGTGTAAATTCGCAGCAAGCACCTCCAGTGATTTTCAGATTACTAAGTGTGTCAACACTGACACTATCCAGTACAATCACGATATGATTCTGTTCAGCATCCAGGATGACACCCCCCTCTGACTCGCCTATAAGCGAGATATGGCTCGGTAGGTATAAGGGGTAATGCTCACCATTGTTACTGCTTTTATACTCTCCATCTGCCAGCATTATTTTTCTATGATTTAAGCTGTCAGATGATATTCTCATCAGTGCTGCGGAGATGGTTTTTAGTGGATCTGTAGCTGATAAACCGGTATTCGTATCATTGCCGTCAACGTTTACATATACGTCCGCGGCAATTGGAGAAAAGTTTGATCCCACCCAAATCGGGTTGTCATTTTCAGCAAGATTGTAATTGGGGTCGCTGGCATGACTAAATCGATAATCAATAAAATAAAGTCCCGGTTCGGTGCTGGTTTGAATGGATTGAGTGAACGATACAATTCCGCTTAATGTATCAACGGTGTCACGACTTATAAAACTCCACCACTGATATCCGAAAGGAGCCTGATCCCTCATTTCCATGGAATCAGTCAGAGCAGACGAATAATCATAATACCCGTTTATAGCGCCTGTGTAATGAATCGAATCTGGCGTTTCCCACTCAAGTGGTAGAAGGATGTGATAATAGGACTGCGTGATTGGTCCAGCACCTTCTATGGGCAATTCGACATCAACCGAAATTGAGATGCCAATCTCAAAAGTGCTCCCTGGTTCTACTCCCTCAGGATATTGAATGGATTCAATCTCATAACAACTTGATAGCATGAGTATGAATCCTAAAGTGCATAAGACATGATTACGTTTGTTAGTCATTTCCCCTCCAGCAGTTTTCTTTGTTAATTCTTGCTGGAAATTACAGCCTGATGCAACTCAAATCATCTTTACTATATCTATACAATGCGAAGTATTTGAAAAGCATAAATTCAGCTCAGATTTGAAGGGCACTAACGGGAGAACACAATTTCTTTTTTAACAGGTATTTGTAATTTTTTCAGAAGGGTGACAAATAGCTGCCAAAAGCAAGGATATACCGGTCGAAATGGCCACACAATTCACGATGTGACGCATCCTTAAAATAGATAAGTCCCTGACTATCAGGGACTTATCTATGTACACCGCCTCCCCCTACGCTCTGCGAGCTTCGGCGCGACAGGCAGGACTCGAACCTGGAACCAATTGATTAAGAGTCGACTGCTTTCCCAGCTGGGCGACTCGGTCATCAAAAAGCGAGGCGAAATAGTTTTGTCCATTGATGGCACATACTCTTTTCCGCGACAGGTCGGGGAAATAAAATCCAACGTCTTTTCAAATTGGTTGTATTAAATATCTGCCTATCTTCATTGCATGAAAAAAATCAATAGTTCGTGGAGAACTATTTCTACAGCCGTGTATGGTGCGCCCAATGAGGGTAAAATCTACGGGATGCTTGAAATAGACGTCACTGATGCCTGGGAATTAATCAAAGCGAATCGCAGTGAGGGAAAACGTATTACCATGACCCATCTGGTGGCAGGAGCCGTTGGCAGGGCTATCGGTTGGGATATTCCCGAGATGAACGCCTTCGTCAAACGAGGTCATGTGGTTCAGCGAGACGAGGTAATCGTAACGGTGGCTGTAAACATGCATGGCGGTAAAGAGATGACCAGTGTGAAGCTCCACGATGCTCACAAAAAGACTGTCTATGAAATTGGCGAGGCAATTCGAAATCGGGTCGCCGAGGCTCGCAGTGGTTCAGATAATGCCACTATGGAGAACAAGACTTTTTTGTCTAAGATTCCATGGCCTTTTAGACGCTTGACATTTTTGTTGATCCGATTTATAACCAATACCCTGGGAATTGAAATCAAATCCATGGGTTTGGGTCACAATGCTTTTGGCTCCATCCTGCTAT
>JABMOT010000086.1 GCA_013202385.1 Fidelibacterota bacterium | reverse complement strand
CACTCAACTGCAATGATGCGGGTCTGGGGAACTTGACTGGGATTATTGATTACTTCGACCAAAAGCTTGAACGCCTCTTTCCCAAGATCCATCTTTGGAACGTGAATCGTGGAAAGGGCCGGTGAATGGAAACGGGCGGCATAAATATCATCAAAACCAACAACGGCAATATCACCGGGGATGGAGATGTTCTGACGCTTTAATTCTTCTGTAACACCAATTGCCAGGGTATCATTAGCGCAAATGACAGCATCTAAGGGTATCTTTTTAGCCAATAGCGCTTTAATACCATCGATGCCTATCTCAGGGGTAATTTCCTGATTTACAGCGTACACCAAGTCTGAACTTTGCCCATTCTGGCTAAGATTTAAATCTTTCGAGGCACTTGTATAGGCCCGAAATCTTTCCCGAATTGAGGGGTGATCATCTGACCCACCGATATAGCCGATATGTTTTCGCCCAGCTTTTACCAATTTTTCAACAGCAGAATAGGTGCCGTGATAATTGTCGACTAGCACCTTATTGTGCTTTTTTCCAGGTATTTCATAGTCTAGCAGGACCAGTGGAATTTTGCGTTTTTCCAGCAGGGAGATCAAATTATGAGGAACCCTTCCGGCAAGGACAACGCCATCTACATCATCATATTTTAGGAAGCGGGGCAGATCCGTACTGGTATTGAAATCCAGCTTAACTGTTGTGAGCAGGATGTAATAATCACTATCGCGGGTGGCCAGTTCCATTCCCAGAAAACATTGGGAGTAAAACATCTCGATCTCAGAGAAGTGGTCTTCCCAGATTATAAATCCAATATTACCTGTTGTTTTACGAGCCAATTGACTGGCTGATCGTTTCGGGAAGTAATTAAGTTTTTTAATGGTTCCCTGGACCTGAAGACGAGTCTCAGCATTGACGCCTGGTCGATTATTCAAGACGAGCGAGACGGTAGCGGTGGAAACACCGGCTTGATCCGCGATCATCTTAATGGTAGGCTTCATTTCCAAAAAGTAACTAAAATTTTATTAAAGATATTTAAATCGGTTTAAAGATATTTATATTTGTTTAGATGTCAATCAATATTATTCACCCCAAGTCAGGAGCATCATTTGTATAAAAACATAGACTTACAGGAACTGAAGGTTCGCGCCCACGGCGTCTTAAAGCTCAATGATCTGGGGACTTCCACCAAACCCTCTCCCAAACTATACCCTCACCCATGGAATTGGGATTCAGCATTCATCGCCATGGGACTTTCCCATTCGGACTCAAACCGGGCTGAGACGGAAATCAGATTCTTGCTCCAGGCACAGTGGGCCACTGGAATGATCCCCCACATTGTTTTCAACCCTGAGGCTGTCAATTACCATCCTGGTCCTGAATACTGGAGTGCTCAAATTCCAAACGCCCCGGCCTCGCTCAAAACCAGCGGGTTTACCCAACCAGGAAAGAGTCGAAACGATGATATCCAGACTGCAGTCTCCAGATTAGTGGCCTGAAACAGGCTGGGCCATTTGCACTCAATCCAGGAATAGTGCTGAATTTGGCCTGGATAATCAAACACTTGATTTGGTGGATCGATTCGAATTTTTGAATATTTTAATTCAGAGACGGGTCAGGGTTTGGGAAGTGACAATTTCTCATAGACAGCGGCATCGGTCTTAGATTTAATCGCTTTGAGATACCAGTGATTTTCTAGATTGTATCTCACATTGACAATGTTTTGGGTTTACTCTTGAGTGAAAACCAGGCGTGAATCATGTGCTTGTTTCACATTCAAACGAAATTTGTAATAAGCAGGATATTCCTCAATCCCGATGAGAATTTGTTTTTCAATTTTCTGCCAGCTGTAGTGGATGCTGTTGATTCCAGTTGTACTGGTTTGCCTGAAGCTCCCAAATTCGTTTTCAATATCAACCTCGATTGGCAACGTTTCCAGCTTGAGCTGCCCAGAATAGTGCAGATCTATTTCTGACGAATAGAGTGAAGGAATTCCAGCAAAAAAGGGCATGGTCCGCCTGGAAGGATGTTCGCCATTCCAGCCGGCCTTTTTTGGCATGGCAAGATTGACAAATAACCGTTTTCCTGATCGCGTTGCCAGGTACGGAATAGACGCTTCAAAAGTTATGATCATTGGAGCATACTTATCATCAAGATTGCTGATTGAATAAGTCCCCAACTCCAATCCGGGTGCTGTACCTCGAAACAAATTGATAACTGATTCCCGTTGTTCCTTTTCAGTGTCGACCAGAAATCGATAGCGTGCCCACATTCCGGCTTGACAGTCTAAAGTATACTGACCTTTAATGGAGGCGGAGCCATCATCATGCAACTCCATCTCAGCCTTGAAATGTGTCGAGTTATTTTCTGGTAAATTTATTGGTGTTCGAGACAGAACGGGCCCCTCCCCTCCAGCAATCACCACCACACAGCCTTGATCACGATCAGGGATGACATCAATACCGGAGTTGTCCAGCGTACAATCAATCCAGAGAGTATCGCCATACATTGGGAGACAGGCGATAGCGTGATTAAACCTATTATTGGGAAACTGAGGATAAGTTACTCCTCTATCTCTGGTTAAAATTAAAACAGGGTAGGCTTCGATATTAAACTTCCTGAGCAGGGCAATAAAATAGGTAGCCAGGTCCTTGCAATCACCGTACTTGTTCTGACAGACCCAGTCACTGCTATGAGGTTTCCACCCATGAATGCCTAATTCCATACCGACATAACGTGTACTACGCTGGACATAATCATAGATTTGAGCAATGGTATCACGGAGGGTTGAGGCAGAACTGATATCGAAACCCTGGAGTGAATTGACATCCAGAACATACTGTCCCTGGGCTAATTCCTGATAAAAGGTCGCAAAAGATTCCCATGATTTTAATGATCCGGAATATCCATCGAGAGTAAAGCTATCGGCGCTAAAGAAGAGTCGATATCGATCCTCAACCTCAGCTGGCATGGAGATTTCATCTGGCAGGGGCTCCAGATCTGAGAGTGTCCAAATAAAATGATTTTCGGCGAGTTGTTCCGGTTCCATTCCAGAGGGGCTAAAGCGGTTAAATCCATACCCCGGTGGTACGATTAGCTCGTAGCTGGCTGTGCGAACTGGAATCGTGCTTTGTGGAACCCAATCTGGCCAGAAGAAAAGACTGCTCAGTACATATGTATTTTCTACTTCCATTGTAAAAGGTAGAGGTAGCTTAGATTCAAGATTGAGTCTGAGCGCTGAATCATCAGATCCAATGATACCATTACCGGAATTTTTATACTCTGAAAAATGCTTTTTCTTATAGCGGCCCTTTTGTTTGCCCTGTTTATTGAATAACCGCACTGAAACTGATTTTAAATCGACATAATCACTAACATCTAGACTCAAACGGGCAAAAGCTTTCCCCGATTCATCAGCAATCAAAAGTTTTCGATAGACACGATACTCGGCTCTATCAATTGAATGAATAGTTAGCACTTCCCTGGACTCTAAAACCACGCTTTTTTCCCCTGCACTTAAAAGTGCTGAGAGTAAAATCAAAAAGGTGACTATTCGATTCATCAACTTGCTATCTCTTTATTTCAGCTACAACCACAGCCTTATCCGCAGCAATGGCCTCTGAATAAAAATCTCTGAGTGCTTCATACTGGTTTGGCGGTTGAAACAGTTTGTTGAGTTGATGATTCCAGGAAATCTGAACCCAACCTCCCTGAGGTTTAACCACTTTCTGAAAAGTAATGCCTGGTCCAGTGATGCCACAATATTCAGGTGATTCGATCACCTCAAAGCCATCTGGCAATTCCATATTAACGATCTCTTTGATCCGAAAAGTGCTGTTAAACTCGATTGGATGGTGGCGCTTCTCACTGACAAGTCGGTTAGCCCGAAAACCCTGATAGAAACAGGTGGTGAGATAAGTCAGATTTTCAGCGGGGCTGAAATAATCAGGGATTTGAAAATAAATCATAAGCTCAACAGGTTTCCGCATATCATCCATATTCATATCAAAGCGTACACTATCGACGATGATTCCGGGGATATGATCAACGATATCATCATAAGCAAAGGTCATTTCATCTTTGGCATCAGCAAAATCGCGACGTAGAGAATATGCAAATTGAGCTGTAGATCTTATTTGAAAGCTTCCTTTGAGGCTTCCCGATTCATCCAGTTTGCAGGTCGTAAGAACATCCCTCGTACTCGGCGCAGGATCCATGGGAAAACTAACAAGTAAGGCTTCACCCTCAGCCACTAAAAGCCCAATACCGGAATAGTTATCTGCTGGCATGAGCTCAAATGTGGAATAGGCTGATGATGCATCAAGCAGGGTGGATTTTCCACCCTGCTGGAGCTGCACGATAAGGTGATTAAAATCAGCCAGGGCTGGTGCTAAGGTACTAATTTTTCCATTTGATCTGCGACTTATCAAAACGGGGTCAGCAGTGAAGCCCGCCTGCCGCAATAACGCCATTAAGAGTAAATTTTTCTCTACCCTGTTTGCCGTCTTCGCTTTGATGACATTGTACATTGGATCAGGCCAAAAATGTTTGAACTCAGACAGGGTGATTTTATCGCGGACAAAAAGGAACAAATCACGTGCTTCAACGCCTGTGGTTGAATCAGAGGGGACAACTTCGGTCAGCAATTTTTTTAGCAAACCTGATGATCCCATATATGGGTCATATTCTTCAAGGATGAGATCGTTCATGTCCTCCCATTCCTTGATAAAAGTGATATTATTGAATTGATCTCTATAGCTGACCATCTGTATTAGAATTGAGAAAAGGTGATCTTCCCGGTTATACATATAAGGCTCATCTTTGATAGGCTCCAAATCATGTACGACCCAGGTGTACTTTTTTAAGGTCTTTCGGTCTGGGGTGAGAATCTCCGTCGCTTCGGGGGCACTATAGTTGTCAGGAGTATTTCTCGGCAAGGCCGTGTATTCGAATCCTTGGGGCAGGGTCATGGAAAATTCGCAATATTCAGTATAGAGACGGCTCTGAAAATATTTGGGTTGCAATACTGCAATAGAGTTATCGTTGTATTTATACTGATATTCAATGATGCAGTGTTCCTCTACACCAGGCAAGGTGAAAACCTTATATAGCCAGGTTTCCTCGTCACCTTCTTCAAAAATATCCGCTTGCTGGAGCGGGATTCTGCGCCCATCAGGAAGAATGGTCTGAGCCTTGATATTACTGACCCTATCGTCGTTCCAGAATGGAATTCGAATGTTCGCATATTCCTTGCCTGCTTCTGTGAAAATCTGAATCCTCACATGATGTTCACGTATGACATCCCATTCCTGCTTATCAACATATACTTTTTCCAGGTCAAACATTATGACGGCGTCGGCGCTATTCTCGTAGGGTGAAGTCATTCTTTGCAGGAATTCTGGCTCAGCTTTATTCCAATGATCAGAAAAAAATGAAGCAGGTCCGCAGGACAGGCAGGTGGTAAGAATTATTGCTGTATAAGCAAATAACAGCTGATTTCGGAACTTCATTGTAAAACCCTCCTTAACGCCCCCGGGTCGCCCCTTTAAGGCCAATTTCGCTACAATTTATTCATTTTGATACAGTAGGAGATCACACCCAATCTGCCTATTGAACGCCAGCTTTAGATTGGGGAATATTTCAATCGGCAATACCCGTGCCATCCAGCCGGCAAGAGTTCTGACTGGAAAATGAGTTTGATATACAACCCTTGATATATAATAGTCTGATCGTATTTAGGAGCTGGGGGTGATTGTTTCCGAATCAACACCAAATCCTACTTGAACCTTCCCAAATATAACTCAGTCTGGTACTCAATTTTGACCTGGCCATCAGTTTGGTGCTCCTCAAATACTTGTTTTAGATTTCGAAGCATGGGATGGTAGTTCCGGTGATCTGACGAGGGTATGTACGAGGATGACAGGAGTCGCCCCTTCAATCCTTCAAAATCCAGCAATTGATGATTAGAAAAAGTCGTAACATCGTAGCCACCACTGAAAAAAGCCTTGAACAAACTTTCTGGCATATCCTGATGATTCACCTGCTTATAGTCAGTAGCAAAAAAAAAATCAACGTCTCATAAGCTTTCTGAAAAGCGTCTAAATCACGCAATCTTGAATTCCAAAATAACGCTACAAACCCATTCGGTTTGAGAATTCGCTGCCATTCGAATTTGGTCAGTTTGAGATCAAACCAATGGAATGCCTGCCCAGAAATGATCAGATCAATGCTTGAATTCTGCAAGGTGGTTTGCTCTGCCCGAGCATCAATACTATGTTACTATCACTTTGAAAAAATGAAAAGGGACGATTTATGGAACTCGCTTGTTGGGGTTCATCAAAGAAGGTTTCTCCATTGCTTCCGACCCACTGAAAATATGGACCCCTGTGTGGAAAAGGTGCACCTTGAAAATTCCAAGAGATAAAATATCCACCATCATCATCCACAAAAGTGCTTCTGATAAACCCACGCATTGAGTCTGCTGTAACAAAAGCACCATTTTCACCCCAAAGAGCATTTCCATCTCTGCTGAATTTATGAATAAATATTCCATCATCAGAATAGGTATCTTGATAATAATAATTATAGTCTGAATCTATGGCTTTTAAGTTCCCCCGTCTGCCTTCTAAATGATCTAGCTGATACAGTGTATCCCCTGAATCATCAACCATGAAGTACATATATCTTTGTTCGTTTCGATAACTCGCTCCCGTTACGAACTGGGAATCTGGAGTGGCAAAGATATCTACCCACTCATCATCGATATAGTACAGAATACACTTGCCACCGTCCTGCCATTCAGTATTCCCATTGCTCACAACGTGTTGTGAATATATTGACGGAAAAAGTCCATCATGATTTCTATAGTCTAGCCAGGATGCATACGCGCCACCTTGTTGGTCCGTGCAAATCCTTGGAATACCATTTAATGCTCCTGCTGTAAATGCACTTTGCTCTGAACTGACTAGAACACCGCCGTCGCTCCATAATTTTGTGCCGTTCAGGTCAATTTTTTGAACATAAGCATAGCCTTTAGGATTGATAATATCTTCGATATATTCATATTGGCAGAAAGCTATAATCAAACACGAGTCCTCACTCATGAACATACCTGTGGAAAATTGACCATCATATAAACCACCAATTGGAATCCACTCAGGTGCTATGAACTCACCTGTTCTAGTAATTCGAGTTAGGAAAATCTCACCGAAGTAATTCTCTCCTGCAACCCAAGCCCCACCTCTACCATCAGATAGAAACCCCCCGTAGACAATCCCAGGGAAATCAACGGTTGAATTTATTTCTGTTGGCCATTCAGCAAATAGAAAGATGGGTATTATCGTTAGCAGGCTAACTCGAAATTTTTGCAAAACACTTTTCATACAAAACACCTTTCAACGTTGAATGGATTCATTTTATATAAGATAATTCCCACCAGGCTATTACTCCGCATAATAGTACCATCCATCGCCACTCCTCATAATCCTGTGTCCGCTGCTCGTTTCGAGATAATTATGAAAATAAGTACCGGTGTAGATACCTGTAAAAGCACTATCGTTAGGTTGTTGTAATTTTTGTGGACCCGTCTCGTAGATTGTACCCAAGTTCGCCCCTACCACACAGATTGATAACAATAAAAACTTCAATATTTTCATCATGATACCCCATTTATTTGATGTTATTATTATGCCACCATCGCACACTACTATTTCAAATATGTTACTCGCTTATGTGATGAACTTCCATTTACATGAACTTGAACGATATAAGCCCCAGATGATAGATTTTGTTTTAAACCATCATTGGGTTTCCAATTTATTTTGTGACTTCCTGGTGATCTGAAACCAAGAGCAGCACTTGAGATAAGCCGTCCTGTGATATCAAAAAGCTTTAATTCCAGGAAGCAATATTCTTCAATTTTAACATCAATTATTACTTCGCTATTAAATGGATTAGGAAAGGTGGTAAAGGTAAATGTATCAGGAATCAGATTCAAATTGTAAATGCTAGAAGTTCCACCCAATACTCCATCTGCACTTATTTTTGAGGCCCAGACGCGATAATCATCTTCAAAAAGGTATATTGCTCCCCCTGATCCATCCGAAATTACTGTCGGCCAGGGATGATATTCGACAGGACCATTGAAAAGGGGTACACCTTCCCAGTCAAATAACCCTAAACGGTTAATCTTGTATGCAACCTGTTGTTGGCCAGAGAGTATGAAAATAAAGCCCTCATTACTATTAGTAAGTGTTGCTCTGTCCCAGTATCCCGATGGAGGTCCAGGTATACCTGCCTCACCAAACCTTAGTGAACCTTCAACATCTAGCAATTGGAAATAGGCAAGGTTGTTTTCACCATCCTCACCATATATTGAAATAAACACACCGCCACTATCATCAGGACACAATTCACTTATATACGTTTCGCCGGGTGAGTCGATTAAGACATCAAACCAGTCTAAAGTTGGTAATTGTTCTAAATTTATTCTGACCACATGGTCGGCATAATAGCGGTAAAATAGATTTCCTAATATATCTAGGCTATAATGAGTCCCGATGGGAGTGGGCATTTGAAATCCACCTATCTCAAATTGTTCAATTCCAGATTCAGAATAAGATTGTATGTACTGAGTTCTTTGCCCGGAAAGATCTGAGGTAGCAAAGACGATGGATAAATCATTGTCCTCATTGACCTGCAGGTAATAAATCCCATCCAAAGAATCGGCGACCCTGATTCCATCGTTATTCCAGAGTAGTTCACCTTCGGTTGATAGCCTTTGAACAAAAAGATTGGTCATCGAACCACCATCTCTCAGGTCTCCCCAGATTACGTAAACTCCTCCGTCCCTCGTCCCAATAATTTTTGATTGGAGTAATTCACCTTGACCAGGATCTCCCGAGGCGTCAGGAGGAGATATGATCACACCAGTCCCCCATAGTTTATTCCCTAATCGATCTAACTTTTGGACCTTAATAACTACATATGCAGGACCACCAAGCCCTTCAAAGTCGTAGTCATGATATGATATGAATAGACCTTCATCTGAACTGGTAGACACACCCGAAAACCATATTTCATCTCCTTCGTAGTCCAATATTTGCGGTTCCCAAGGAGTATGTCCCGATGAGTCAATACGGGAGCAAAAAATATTATACGCGGCACCCCTTACGATGTAGACACCACCGTGATTATCACTAATAGCATTAAAGACTCCGCCATCCCAACCTACCTGAATAACTGAATCTGGAGATGTTGGCCATTGTGCAATTAGAGAACTCAAGATTAACAGCAGAACGAGAATCTTACTGTGTAACATGGTCAGGATTGAATTCCTATTCATACAAAACACCTTTCAACGTTGAATGGATTCATTTT
>JABMOT010000085.1 GCA_013202385.1 Fidelibacterota bacterium | reverse complement strand
TTTTAGACCTAAACAGAAAGCGTGTCAAGCGTACGCTGGCATTATTTTAAATTATTTTAAGCATGACTATATAGCTGATTCTTCTTCTTTTAGGGTCTTTATACGCTTTAAAATGATACTGATGTCGGCACCCGTTTTTTCTGCATCCTTCAGTTCTTCCCTCAAGGCGTCAGCTTCACCCCGAATTTTCCAACGCTCAACGGTTTTCACACATTGGTGAGCATGGGCTATACTCTCCAGATCTGGTCGCGCTTCATTAATCAGACGCGTGATAAAGCGTCTCAATTCATCTGATTCAATCTCATCCAAAAGGCGGGAATGGTTGATGGGCAATTCTTTGCGTAAACGACCCCGTAACAGCTGGAATATCTCCACATAATGCATCTGGCGAATATCTTTATCGTCCACCGTTGAGGTCAGCCAATTCAAAAGACTCTCATCCTGACTTAAATGCAAACGCAACAATTCAAATTCGGCTTTCTCAGCCCCACTCTCTGGTCGGCGAAGATTAGCTGCCGGAGCTTTTTTGGACGCTGGCCGAATTTCTGGATTGTAATCCGATCTTCTGGCCCGTTGAGCCTGCTTTTTGAGCAAGCCCATGACTGCATCCTCTGGTACATGCATCTGATCTGCCAACTGACCTGCCAACATCCCCCGCAAAATCTCATTCTGCATCAGAGCCAGATCGGAAACAATGCCCTCCAGAAAAGCAGTACGGGTGACCGGTGAGTCCATTTTATCCTGATTTGAGCGAAGCACAAAAGTCATGAAATCCAGAGCAGTGTTCATCAATTTCTGAAAAGCTTTATGGTCTTGATTGTCAAAAAAACTGTCCGGGTCTTCAGCGGCAGATAAGCGAATAATACGGACATCAAGACCCTTATCCAGCAGGGTCAATCCAGCCTTTTGGGCAGCCTTCTGACCGGCCCCATCCCCATCATAACAGACCAGGACTTTGTCTGCAAAGCGTTTGATCAGACTGGCCTGTTCAGGGGTAAATGCTGTACCGGTGCCCGCAACAACATTCTGGAAGCCTTCCTGATAAAGCCGAATAAGATCCATATAGCCTTCAACCAGAATTGCGGTTCTGGTGCTGCGAATCTGTTCGCGGCTCTGATCCAGGCCAAACAGGGTACGGCCTTTATGGTAAATCGGGGTCTCTGGGCTGTTCATGTACTTGGCACCTTCAGCATCACCAAAGATTCTGCCCCCAAAGGCTTGCACCTTACCGTTGATGTCCATAATAGGAAACATGATCCGGTTACGGAAGCGGTCATAATAACCGCCGCCATTCTTGGGCATGAGTAGCCCGCTTTTGGTGAGAATGTCTTGAGAAAGACCGAGCTTCATCATATTCAAAGTCACTGTATCCCAGCGATCAGGAGCAAACCCAACGCGAAATGTTTTTAGGGATTCCTCAGTAACGCCCCGTTTGAGCAGATAGGTTTTTGCTGCTGGTTGACCCGGTTCATCAAGCTCTTTTTGGAACGCACGACAGGCAATCTCATGCATATTGTAGATTGAGGCGTGATCGTCCTTTTTACGCGGTTCACCCTGCTCTGTCTCAACAATAATATTGGCTCTATCCGCCAGTAATTTTACTGAGGAAAGAAAATCAAGCCGCTCATGCTCCATGATGAAGTTGATCACATTGCCACCAGCACCACAGCCGAAACAATGATAAATCTGCTTGTCTGAACTGACACTGAAAGAAGGTGTTTTTTCGTTATGAAATGGACAACGTCCAAAAAAATTTCGTCCTGATCGTTTGAGCTGGACATAGTCAGAAACCACCTCGACGATATCATTAGCTTCGCGGACTTGTTCGATGGTATGTTCAGGTATGAGGCTCATGTTTCCTGCGAGGAAGATAAGGCGGTGGGAATTGAATGCTAACTGAACTTGCTGCCCCCCTCTGTCAGGAGAACTTCCTGACAGCTCCCCCAGGGGAGACAAAATCTCGCATCTCAGTTGTTTTCGTTCAAAGCCTGTAAAATTATTAAGAGCACTTTTTCCTCATTTTGAAACACTTCAGAATTCTTAAACCGCAGGATTCTGTACCCGTTGGCTTTTAATAAGTCTTCTCGTCGTTGATCATATTCTCTAACCTTTTGAGTATTGTGGATAGGTCCATCTAATTCAATTACCAGCTTTTCGGAATGACAATAAAAATCAACGATATAGTTAAGCAGGACGTGCTGGCGACGAATTTTGTAGCCGTCTAGTTGCTTTTTTCTTAGCAGTGACCACATCCTGGTTTCAGCAGGTGTTTGCTCTCTTCTTAATCTTCTACTTCTTTCGAGTAAGTGTTTTGGTCTTTTCATGTATTATTTCCCTCCTTTAGGAGGGTCAGACCGAAGGTCTGGGGTGGTAGGTAATGTGAAACCCACTTTTGTAGTAATTATTTCAATTGAACGAAGGTGACTCCTGCCCCGCCTTCATCCAGTCCGCCGAGGTGTTTTTCTTTAACGGCAGGATGTTTTTCCAGAACTTCATGAACTACCTTTTTGATAATTCCAGTACCCTTCCCATGGATGATCTGCATGATGGTTAAATTGTTCAATACTGCTTGATCCAGAAATCGACTCAGTTCCTCTATGGCAGCTTCGGCGCGATAACCCCTTAAATCCAGTGAATAACCGCTCCCACTTTTTTCCGTGGAATTGACAATAACAGTCGCTTGTGCTGCTTCCAATTTCTGGGTTGGTCCCTTCCCCAACCACTCCACGGGTATCCGTAACCTTTTCCCGTCTACTTCAACCAGAATTTTGCCTTTCACGGGGTCCTCGAGAATCACACCGGGTTGATCGAGGCTTAGAACCGTTACCTGCATCCCCTTGCGAATGTCTTCAGGCATCAGTTTTTCAAGTTTCAGGGGCTCTTCGCTAGCTTCAATTACCGCTTCCAGATGGGCTTCAACCTGGTCCAGTGTAGAGCGCACGGTTTTTATGTTTTCCTTACCGGCTTGTGACTCCCTGATCTGGCGAATGACTTTTTCCACGGTTTGACGCGCATCTGAAATAATTTGACCCGCCTGTTTGGCTGCCTGTCTGTCCGCTTTTCGCTCCGCTTTCTGCACCGATTCAAGCGCCGAGTCAATGCGCAGTTGTTTCATTTTTAGTTCGCGCTGCAAATCAGCGTTATCTGATTTCAAACCAGAAAGGGAAAGACGTTCGGCTTCCAGCGAGCGGAGCAACTTTTCCATGCTATCCCGAGTCCAACCAACATATCCCCGGGCGACTTCAAGAATTTTTTCTGACAGCCCCAGCCGTTTTGAAATTTCAAAACCGTAACTGCTTCCTGGAACACCAGCCTGAAAACGATAGGTAGGTTTAAGACCGGATTGGTCAAATTCCATGGCGCCATTCATCACATTCACAGCTTCGTGGGCATAAACTTTCAGATCACCTAGATGGGTCGTTGCCACCGTTTTCACACCTCTATCACTGAGGGTCTCCAAAATGGATCTTGCCAGAGCTGCACCTTCTGCAGGGTCCGTACCAGTGCCCAATTCATCAAGCAGCACTAAACTGCGGGAGCTGGCGTTCTCTAAAATTTCAATAATGTTGGCCATATGGGCAGAGAAGGTGGACAGATCATCCACCAGTGATTGTTGATCACCGATGTCGGAAAATAGTTTATCAACAAACGGAATGATGCTGCCTTCAGCTGCAGGTACAGGAATCCCTGCATTGGCCATAAGCGTCAACAATCCAATGGTTTTCAGAGCCACTGTCTTACCGCCAGCATTTGGACCTGTGATGATCAACGTCTTAATCTCATGGCCCATCTCCAGCTCTAGTGGAACCACCTTTCGCTGAAGGGCCAGGCGGGGATTTCGAGCAGTTTTCAGCTTGAAGCTGCCATCTTCAGAAAGAATTGGAAGTGTACAGGCAAAGGTTTTTCCAAATTTTGCCAACGCCAGGTGAAAATCTAATAACTCCAACATCTCATAATTAATTCGGATTGTTGGGTGCCGGTCATGCAATTTAGCGCTAAGCTCTCGGAGAATGCGTTGAATCTCCTGCTGTTCTTCGTTCTCAATAGTTTTTATCTCATTGTTGAGTTCGATGATTTCAAAGGGCTCGATAAAGGAAGTTGTGCCTGTGTTGGACATATCCTGGATTACGCCTTTGACCTTGTGCTTGTAGCTACTGATAACAGGTAAAACCAATCTGCCTGCTTTTATCCCAGCCTGGGTTTCATTCAGATAACCACTCTCGCCATATTTTCTGACAAGATCAGCCATCCTTGAGCGAACCAACCCGGCGGATTTCCGAATTTTTCGTCGTAAAGCGCTAAGTGTTTTGGAAGCAGTGTCCAGCACTTCACCGTCTGGTCCAATGGTGTGGAGGATATCCTTTTCAATATCTTGCAGGGCTACGATTTTTTCAAAGGTCTTTGTCCAGACTGAGTCCTCCCCGGGCTCACTCTGTAAATAGACTTTCTTAAGCTTTCGGCTCTGTTCAAGAATATTGTGGATGGCGATAAGATTATCGGGGTAGAGGGTAGAACCGCTCAACGCCAGTAGTCTTAATATTTCATGTAAATTTTCATAGTGGCTAATTTGAAAGTTGTTACTGAAATCGATTAAGGTTTCGATTTCGGCGATGCGGGTGAAACGAAGGTTTATCTCAGAAAAATTATCTCCAGGATGAAGAACCTGGAATTGCTGACGGACACTTTCTCCTGACGCTTCATCGGCCAGCCATAAACGAACGTCATCAAATCCAAGATGTTGATAGCTTGGTGGATCCGTATTAGGGAGACTCATCGGTGGTTGCTTGGGTTGGATTAAGCCTTTCTGCTTCCATCATACTGATCAATGCATTCATATCACCGGTTTTAACTGCCTGTTCAATCATTTTCTTCTGAGGTCCCGACAGAGACTCCATGGCTTTTTTAATCATGGGATTGTCCATGATATCTCCATCTCCGTCCAGCAAATCCATTGCCTCTGATGACACGCCAGTACCTTCGAGTGCTTTTTCCATCAATTGGCTCTTCCCTTTGCCCATCATGGAGCCTACTGTGCTTTGCAGTTGGACCAGATCATCCTCAAGGGCAAAAATGGTCACCATATTGTCAGCAAAGACTTCTACAAAAGGATAGAGTTGTGACTCTTTCTGCCAGGACCCCCGCAGTTCGGCAGGAACCATGGCAAATGCCCAGACAAAGGCGGAAAGTATGAGACCGGCCTTCACCGCGCCAAATGTGATTCCACCCACCCGATCAACAATCCCAAGATTCATGGTGGTCACAAGTTTTCGTAAGAGGAAAGCAATAAAGGTTATCGAATACATGGTTACCAGGAAGA
>JABMOT010000084.1 GCA_013202385.1 Fidelibacterota bacterium | reverse complement strand
TATGAGGGAAGGCGTCAGCAAAGGATGATCTGGGAGTCAGGATACTTGTGAAGAGAACTATCCATGAACCTTCGCGAGAAAAGGGACCGGCATGAAGCGCCTGCAAACCAGGACACCTTCAAAATTTAGCCCCAACTTAAGACGGGGCTTTTTTATTGCCCTGGCCATCGTGCTTTCCCTAACTGCCCCACTTTACTCCGCTTCCTCAAACCTGAATAGAAGCAGCCTCATTCAAGGACTTACCTTAGATATTGATGGAGCTATCGTTCCTTACGTTTCAATCATTTTCAAGGATTCAGAGACCTTCATTCTATCTGATGAAAATGGCCATTTCAGTTTTTTCCCACCTATTCAGGGGGAAAACTCCGTTTTGATCCAAAGAATTGGTTACCAGCGAAAGATGCTCGGAACTGATGATTTGATTCGGTTGCCAGAAATCAATCTGGTTCCCCTCACACTCCCAATGCAGGCAGTTGAGGTCCATGCCGAACCCAGCTCAAACCAGGCCAGGACTACACTTAGTCAATACACTAAAACAAGTGGATCAGGAACCCAGAATCACAGTAAAATCTTATCTCATATTCCCGGCATTCATATCAAATCTTATGGTGGACCTGCAGGGATCAGCACTCTGAGTCTTGACGGAGGTCCAAGTTCCCATACCAGGGTGCTTGTCAATGGGATTGATATCACTTCAGCCCAAAATGGTGAGACTGACATTTCGCAATTGCCCCTCCCCTTCATAGAGAGTATGCAATACATCCCTTACGACATCACAAGCAGCGGGAACGGTGGTATTGATGGAACCATTAAACTTGAGAGTGGTGATCAGTTGAACCATGTAAACCTCAGTGCAGGTAGCTTTGGCCATTCTGCTGTTGATGTCTATTTAAAGCAACTGGTAGCTGGCTTTTGGACATCTCTCCAATTCGGGCAAAGATCTGAAGCAGGTAATTATCCTGTCACCTGGGAAGGTGAGAAGACGCTCCGGCGCAACAACGGTTTTGATCAGGATTTTGGTGCTCTCACCCTTCGAAAACTGATTCGACCTGACCTGTATTGGTTGTTCTCCACAATGACTTCCAGACAGTCACGCGGGGTTTCAGGTTTACTTTGGTCAAATGATACCATTTCCCATCGCTCTGACCGTTTACAGCTCACCGGGTCCGCTCTCGGTTGGATTCATAAAAATGGGAGCACTCACTTCAAACTCTCCATCAGGAATTCATCGGACAACTACATCAATCCCTATTTTCGAATCGACAGCGATCATGATCTTAAGAGCTACAACCTGTATCTAAATGATGAAAGGAGCTTAATGCCATGGTTGGATTTGATTTCAGATGTGAGTTATCATTTTGACGAAATCAGCAGCAGCGAGGTTGGTCAGCATACGCGCAGCAGCGTATCTCTGGCAATAACACCCATATTTCAATTACCTATGGGACTAAAGATCATCCCCAGTTTTAAACATCATACCAGCCCGGAATTATACAACAAGTCCTTGCGGGGTGTTCAAATTCAAATACCCTTGGACATTGGACCGCTCGCGCATCTGGCTGCCAGTCAGGGTGAAATTTTTCGGTACCCCAGTTTCAACGATCTGTACTGGATACCCGGCGGAAACCCCCAGCTTCAGGCTGAAGAAACTGATGTGACAACCTATCAGGCAGGGTTTGATCTGGGATTCATGGGTGATGTTCAACTGCAAACTCAAAAAAAGAAGAGTACCAACCTGATCCAATGGATGCCCGTGCTATCATACTGGCACCCTGTAAATGTTCAGTCCGCCACTCGCGAAAGTACCAAACTGATCTGGCAATTGACAAATCAGGATAAACAATTTTCAGTCTTCGCTCATACAAGTTGGATCAATACGCGAGATCATATGATCAATCAGGTTTTGCGCTATTCACCAACTCGGACTTCAGCAATGGGTATTACATGGGCGCCTGATGTCTATGAATTCAACGTCCAGTACGATTATGTCTCAGACCGGATAAGCATGTACGGCTACCCTGAGCACACTATTCTGGAAGCGACTGAATTGTGGTCCATGAGCTTTGCAAGATTCTGGCAAACCACTTATGGTAATCTCACAATGGTCCTGGCCGGGGAAAATCTTGGAAACATAAGCTATGAAACCATTAAAGGTTATCCCGAACCAGGTCGCTCATTCAGATTTACACTTAACTATGCTCGCTAGCACCTTATGAAAGGCAATATTTCGTGAACTCAACTCATTTCCGACTTTTCAAACTCACAATCCTCATGCTTTCGCTCTCTCCCCTCAATGGGGGTCAATATTTTACGCTCTGCGAAGGAAACTTTAGCCAAGCAAATGCCTCTCTCTGGTCTCTTGATGAATCCCTGACCACCATGGACGGTCCTCTTTTATGGAACACCTCGAACCATCCACTGGGGGATGTTGGGCAATCCCTTACTCTTCATGAAGACAAACTGTATATAGTGATGAATGGATCCCACGAAATTCGAGTCGTCAATCTGGAATTGGGAGCAGAAATCGGCGATGATATAGATCTCCATGACTCAAGCCCCCGCTATATGGCTATCCATAACGAAACTGGGCGGGGCTATGTGAGCAGCTGGAATCTGGGTGCCCTCTTGATTCTGGATCTGAACACCAGTGCGATAATTGATACACTTTTATTAAATGCACTACCTGAGCAACTCTTAATCTACGGAGATGACCTGTTTGTATCTATTCCCATGCACACCGATTGGTCTGGGAATAACAAAGTACTCCAAATCAATTTGGCCGGATCGGAACCTGAAGTCATCCATAGTTACGATGTGATTGAGGGTCCAGGCGCAATGGCTCTATTAAATGACCAATTGTATGTCACCTCCACCTATTACAACGATGCCTGGGAAACTTTTTCCGGGACATCGCGAATAAACCTTACCACGAGCTCAGTCGTGATTATGGATCATGGATATTACACCAATTACTCAGCTGACATTGAAATCATTCAAGGTGAGGTATTTCGTACATACGGGAATTCCATAGTTCCCTTAAATGAAGATTTAAGTTTAAATCTGGCAGCGAGTATTGGTGCATTTACCGATGTTTATACCTTTTCAGTAGCCAACGATAAAATTTTAATCGGTTCGAGCGATTTTGTAGCGCCTGATCAAGTTGGTGTTTATTCAATGACTGGGGAAAGTCTGGCCAATTTTAATGTCGGCGCTCTCCCGGGTGATTTTGTTTACTACAACCAAGAGATTGTATCGGCAGAAAGGTTTGTTTCATCGCCCCCTTCCTTCCAACTCAAGGCTAATTACCCCAACCCCTTTAATC
>JABMOT010000083.1 GCA_013202385.1 Fidelibacterota bacterium | reverse complement strand
ACCTTCCTCTATGCGGGTGAATAATACTTGTTAACGCTCTTTACCTACATTCATTCTGTCCAATCCACTTCACTCACCTCACCCGATCTCAAGGACGCATTACGTCCGAGCGACCTGGACTTGTCCCAAAGCACAGATTTAGCCTCCTATATTTTCACTTCTAGCTTTTCACTGGTCCCAGTGAGAGTTTAAGCTATGCACTTTAGTGCATGTCGCTTTCAGCTTCTAAAAATGTTATCTTGGTAAATGGAATCACAACGAACAAATGGTCACAGCATATCAGATTTGACAGTACACCTAGTGTGGTCAACAAAATATGGATATAAAGTGTTGCATGGGGATATTCAGAAGCGGTGTCGAGAGATATTAAAGCAAATAAGCGAAGCAGAAGATATCGTGATATTGAAGGGCGTAGTGTCACAGGATCATATTCATATGCACATAAATTATCTTCCCTCAAAATCCATAAGTGAAATAGTGAAGAAACTGAAAGGGAGGAGTTCGCGGAGGTTGCAGCAGGAATTTCCTGAGCTTCGCAAAAGATATTGGGGTCAACATTTTTGGGCAATAGGATATGGGTGTTGGAGTACAGGAAATATCACAGATGAGATGGTGAATGAGTACTTGGAGCACCATCGAAAACCAAGTCAGGGAACGGATGAAAACTTCATACTTGAATAACACAATGACTTTCAGTCATGGCTCGAACCTATGCACTTTCAGTGCATAGTTATTTAGTTTTAACTGGATCAAACCTTCGGTTTGATCCAGATCATTTCCCCAAAAAACTACATGATCATTCAGTATCCATGATTACATTAATTTGCTGAAGAAAACCTTGGTTTCAAGCTTCATGAAACCAAAAGAAAAATGGATTATTAACTCCTTTTTCTTTAAATAAGAATGATGTGAGACTATTTCATGGGATATGAGAATGGATGAATTGAATAGAAACACGAGCCCAAATCAAGACTTACACATCGAAGATGAAATAGATATAAAAGAAATCTGGCGCATCCTTCGCAGCTACAGAAAATCGATTGCCCAGATTTTTGTGGTTGTTCTGTCCCTGACCATTTACCTCACGCTAACATCTCGACCCATATACCAAGCTACTACAATTGTCATGATCAAGGAAAGTGGAACAGATCCTAGCTCATTTGTGTTTGATTTTGGGATGAATAATTCCAAACAGCGTCTCCAAAATGAGATTGAAGTGCTCAAAAGCTACAACCTCCATGATCAAGTCGTGCAATCACTGATCGAAGATAAAAGTGCCGACCAGATGTCCCTTTTTGGAACCAGGTATGTCCGTAAACGCTATCGTGTCCTGGATAATTTTAAGGATTGGGTGGGACCAGGTTCAGATTCCTTAATTGCCCCAGAAGACCTCAATTATTCGCAACGCATTCGAATTGTTGAAAATCTGAGAATAAATTCATCCGTTTCCACTATAAGAGACACAGATGTTCTTAAAATTGCTGTGAGCTCCCCCGATTCAAGCGAAGCAGTATTTTTGGCCAATAGAATCTCAAGTAAGTATCGCAATCTGGATCTGGCTGGTGGGCAAGGTGAGTTACATTTTGTGTTGTCCTTTCTGGATAGCCAGATTGTCAAATATGAAAAACGACTGGCAATCGTTGAGGATGCATTGCAAAAATATCAATCAGATTTCCAGATTTACTCACTTGATGGCTCAGCCGAACTATTGCTAAAGGATTTGACCACTTATGAGGGAATTTACTATACCAATATTGCCGAACTGGAAGTTGCCCAGGGAAGAGTGATATATCTAAAAGGCCAACTCTCGGAGAGTGAAAAAGCTCTCATGGAGGAGATTACTAATACAAATAACCCCATGATTGTAGCATTGCGTGGTAAAATTGCAGATTTGGAGGCCCAAAAAGTCCAGCAAATGGTAGATGAAGGCTGGAATGAGCAATCTCTGCAAGCCCGCGATTTTAACCGTCGTATCTCTGAGATGAAATCCAAACTCACAAATATTACGGAAACTTTGATATTATCAGGCTGGAGCGAAGAGGATCCTTTTGCTGCCTCCCAGGAAATTTTTAATAAAATAGTTGAGCAGGAGGTGGAAGTCCATTCAGCCCGCTCAAGAGCAGCGGAATACAAAAAGCTGGTTGCTCGGATGTCGGGTCGCTTAACAGAACTTCCTATCCAAACCTTGCAGTATGCACGTCTAGAACGGGATCTCAAGCTTAACGAGAATCTGTATCTTACCATGAAACAGAAATACGAGGAGTCACGTATCACTGAAGCAGGGCAGATGGGAAAAGTCCGTATCCTGGATCCAGCCCTCGTGGCTGAAAAGGTAAAGCCTAACAAGGAAATGAATTTGCTTTTGGGTGTGTTCTTAGGGCTTGGTCTGGGGGTTGGTTATGCCTTTTTAAGAGAATTTCTCGATAACACGGTTAAGGCCGTTGAACACCTTGAGCGCAAGGGGCTCACTATTCTGGGAATTATCCCTGAAATGATGGGATCATCCCAGAAGAAACTGGCCGTTGCCGCAAACAAACCCTCAGAGGGTGGCACGGAGTTTAAACGACGTCTCATTACCTACGAGGATCCCAAATCACCCATTTCAGAGAGCTACCGTTCCTTACGAACCAATGTGGTTTATGCTTCAGCGGATCAAAAAATTAAAAGTTTGCTAATCTCCAGCTCCCAGCCCGGTGAAGGAAAATCCACCACTGCGGCCAACCTGGCCATCGCCTTTGCCCAGCTTCGCAAAAAAACCTTATTGATTGACGCTGACCTCCGCAAACCCGTTCAGCATAATGTGTTTGGCCATCCCCGTGGACCAGGACTCTCTGAATATCTCATTGGTGAAGTGCAGGACGTCGCATCAATAATCCATGAAACGAAAGTTGAAAACCTTTTTATCATTACTGCCGGTGGTTTGCCACCCAACCCTTCAGAATTGTTAGGTTCAGACCGTATGTCCCAACTGGTGGATAAGCTCGAGCAAGAATGGGATATGATATTACTTGATTCACCCCCGATTGTTGCTGTGACTGATGCCAGCACGATCTCAGGGGAGATTGATGCAATCGCCATGGTAGTAAAGGCTGGTACCACTGAACGTTCGGCAGTGGATCGGGCCTTGGATGTGATGCGGAATGTGAAAGCCCCTTTGATTGGGGCCATATTGAATGGTGCAAGTCAGCAGAGCTTGGGAGGGAAATATGCCTATTACTATTCCTATTATAATTACTACTACAATTCAGATGAAAAAAAATAGACTTACCCCTACATTAATCCAATTGTTTGAAATTTAGCAGATATGAAGATAGTCGATATCCTTGAGTTGGCGAGTGAGCCATTGATTAGCTACGAAATTATCCCTCCCATTCGTGGCACCAATGTTCAGCAAATCTACGATATAATTGATGAACTTACTGACTTTCATCCACCATTTATCGATGTAACTAGTCACGCCGCAGATGAAATGTTTTTACCTCAAAATGATGGGTCTTTCAAGAAAAAAATTCAACCCAAACGACCTGGAACATTAGGCCTTTGTGCAGCAATCAAGTATCGATACAACATTGAAGCGGTTCCCCATTTATTATGTAGAGGATTCTCAAGGCAAGAAACTGAAAATGCCTTGATTGAGCTAAGTTACTTAGGGATAGATAATGTGCTCGCTGTCACTGGAGATAATAAGCATACCTCTTTCAAAGGAAAAGAACGCCGGAGACATAATAAATATTCACTTGAGTTGATTGAGCAAATTCAACGAATGAATCGAGGCGAATATGAAGAGGAAATCTTGGATTCTTCAGTAAGTAATTTTTGTGTTGGCGTTGGCGGCTACCCAGAGAAGCATCCCGAGTCCCCCAACTTTGAGCAGGACATACGATGTTTGAAGAAAAAAGTTGAAGCCGGTGTTCAAGTACTTTCTAAGGAATTAGATGAAGATGTTGCCCGTTTGCATCTGGCTCACCTCGATGTTCACCTCACAACATTGACAGCTGATCAGGCTGAATACCTTGGATTGCCACAAAAAGGGCCATTCAAACCGGAGCAGTATCGCTACTAAAAATGAATACAAAAATTTAATAAACCTATGAATGCAATTGGAATAAAGAAATGAAAACAGCTTTGATAACAGGTGTTACCGGCCAGGATGGTTCATATTTGGCTGAATTACTCATCCAAAAAGGGTATGAGGTTCACGGAATGATAAGACGTAGTAGCAGTTTTAATACATCTAGAATTGATCATTTGTACAATGACCCAAATGTGTTGCATAGTAAGCTATTTCTACACTATGGCGACATGACAGACTCTAGTAATCTCAATCGCATATTAGATAGGGTAAAACCAGATGAAATATATAATTTAGCTGCCCAGAGCCATGTGAAAGTTTCTTTTGAGGTTCCTGAATACACAGCTGAAGTTGATGGACTTGGCACGCTGCGGATTTTAGATGCCATGAAAGAGACACAGGTTGGAGCAAAATTTTACCAGGCATCCACAAGCGAATTATTTGGAAAGGTGCAAGAAGTTCCACAGATCGAAACAACACCATTTTATCCAAGATCACCCTATGCTGTCGCTAAACTATTTTCATATTGGACAGTAGTGAACTATAGGGAAGCATATAATTTATTTGCATGCAATGGAATTTTATTTAACCATGAATCTCCTCGGAGAGGGGGTACTTTTGTTACACGGAAAATCACCCAAGCGGTAGTTCGTATTATGCGAGGAGGCCAAAGTACACCTATAAAACTGGGTAATATTAACTCTCAACGAGATTGGGGCTACGCGCCAGAATATGTCGAAGGCATGTGGAGGGTTCTTCAGTCTGCTTCCCCAAGTGATTATCTATTGGCGACAAATGAAACGCATACTGTAAGAGAGTTTATTGAGCAGGCATTTGCCTATTTTGGCGAAAATATTTATTGGGAGGGTGTTGATGAGTCTGAAAAAGGATTCCTACGATCCAATTCACAGCTGGTAGTTGAAATAGATCCTTATTATTATCGACCAACAGAGGTTGATTTACTTGTTGGAGATTACTCAAAAGCCAAGCGCGAATTGGGGTGGGAGCCAAAAGTAAAATTTGATGAATTAGTCTCAATTATGGTTCGGGCTGATTTAGAGAATTATGAGAATCAGAATGAAAAGCACTAAATAGAGGAACATAGGGAATATGTACACTGAAATTAGCAAATGTAGAATATGCGATGGCAAAAATCTTGATCAAGTTCTCTCTCTTGGGAACCAGACGCTGACAGGAGTTTTCCCGAAATCGAAGAGTGAGAATGTAACTGCCGGACCTGTAGATTTGGTTAAATGTAAAAAATGTGATTTGGTTCAGCTGAAACAATCATATAGTATCGATGAAATGTATGGAGATAATTACGGGTATCGCTCAGGCCTGAACAAATCTATGGTTGAGCATCTAAGTAGTAAAATTCAGTCTCTAGAAAAACTAGTTCAACTGAGTGAAAATGATATCGTAATTGATATTGGAAGTAATGATGCTACTTCTCTAAGGGCCTATTCAGGAAGTCATATGAAAATTGGAATTGATCCCACTGGGAAAAAATTTAAAAGCCACTATGCAAAAGATATGGTTTTGATTCCTGAGTTTTTTAATGCAGAGAGGTTCCGCGAATTATTTCCAAATAATTCTGCAAAAATAATCACTTCTATCGCGATGTTCTATGATTTAGAAAGCCCAACACAGTTTGCGTCGGACATTGCTGAGTGCTTACATCAAGACGGAATATGGCACTTCGAGCAGAGCTATTTACCAACCATGCTTGAATTGGGGAGTTATGATACAATATGCCACGAACATTTAGAATTCTATTCATTACATGTAGTGAAATCGATCTTAAACAAAGCTGGTTTGAAAATTATTGATGTTCATCTTAATTCTATCAATGGAGGTAGTTTTGCTATAACAGCATGCAAGCTGAATGCAAAGCATAAAACTAATGTGGCTATGGTTAACATGCTACTTGATAAAGAAGTGGAGATGGGCGTTGGTGGGATGGATCTGTACAGAGAATTCGAACGGAACGTCATAAAACATAGAGACGAATTGAGGGTGCTAGTTTTGGGGTTAGTTCAGAAGGAAAAAAAAGTCTTTGGGTATGGGGCAAGTACGAAAGGGAACGTACTCCTGCAATATTGTAAATTTACTTCGGAGGAGATTAAATATATAGCTGATGTAAATCCTGATAAATATGGAAAGTATACTCCAGGTTCTCATATACCTATTATTTCTGAGAAGGAAGCCAAGAAAATGGAACCCGATTATTACCTAGTGCTTCCATGGCACTTTAGAGAGGGCATTTTGGAGAGAGAGACAGAGAGCAGAAAATCAGGTGTAAAATTCATTTTCCCTTTCCCAGAAATCGAGATCATTTAGGTAATTATGGAAACAATCGATTGGTATAAATTTAGCCTATGGGGAAAAGAAAAGAAGTACGTAAGACAAGCCCTTGATTCGACTTGGGTCTCTGGTGGAGAATATGTAAATAGATTTGAAAGTGCTTTTGCCAGCCATCTTGGTTTAACTAATGCTTATGCTGTTAACAACGGTACAGCAGCGCTACAGCTAGCCTTTCTGGCTATAAAAATAGAGCCTGGAGATGAAGTGATAGTTCCTTCTTTTGGGTTTATGGCAGCAGCAAACGTGTTAAAGTTAATGCACGCGATTCCAGTATTCGTTGATGTTAAAGAAGATGACTGGTGCATAAATGAAAATAAAGTGCAAGAAAAAATTACAAACAAAACAAAAGCCATCGTCACAATTCATAATTATGGTGTAGTTTCGAATGTCTTACAACTTCAAAATATTGCCAGAGAAAACGATATCTATTTAATTGAAGATTGCGCTGAATCAATATTTTCAAAACAGGGTGAAGTCTATAGCGGAAATTATGGAGATTTAAGCACCTTCAGCTTTCATGCTACAAAAACAATATCGACTGGTGAAGGCGGGTTAATATCCTGTAGAAATGAAGAATTAAAAGATAGAATTGAACTAATCAGGAGCCATGGGTTAAGGAGGGGAAAAAAACATTACTGGCACGAGTATTATGGCAATAATTATCGAATGTCAAATATTCTGGCGGCCATAGGTTTAGCACAGCTTGAAAAAATATATGATATCGTGGGTGAGAAGCAGAGGGTTTATGATACATATAGAGCAAAATTACAGCATTTACCACAAATAAAATTTCAATCATATCCAATCGATACTTCTCCAGTAATTTGGGCTGTTGCCATTTCGTTACAAATTGAAAATGTTGTTACCAGGAGAGATGGTTTTCTTGAAAACCTTATGGACCAAGGTATTGAATGTAGACCGGGATTCTATACGGCAAACCAACTAAATCTTTCTTACGGTTCAAATAAAAATGATTTTATGGTAGCAGATAAATGTGCTTCATCAATTATTGTACTACCATCTTTTCCACAATTAACAGAGACTCAGATTAATAAAGTATCTCAATCTTTGTTGGCATTATTAGAGGAATAATGATTCAGAGAATTCATAACAATTCAAAGGATAAGGCACTTCTCAAAAGTTTCTTAGATAGAGCGGGAAAATCACTCGAAAAATTTAGATATTATTCCAGTCGATCCTTTGACTCAATTGATCAGCACATCTACACTATTTTAGTTATAGACGACCTGAATATACCTGTTGCATACGGACATCTGGACAAAGAGGACGAAAATGTATGGTTAGGGATCTGTGTGTCAGCAGAGCATTCTGGGCAGGGATACGGAAAGTTAGTTATGCAGGATTTGTTAAGATGGGCTCAAAAAAACGGCATTAGGGTGGTACGCTTGAAAGTTGATTATGATAATTCATTAGCAATTGATCTCTATAAAAAGCATGGTTTTGAGGTTGAGCAAATAGTTATAGATCAACATTATTACATGCTTCTTAAATTACAATAGTATGCTGTCTTATTTTCCTGAGAAGCACCTCTAATGACAAAGTTGAACACAAATACACTGCTTCTCATAATTTCAATTGCCATATTTTCAACTCAATCAGAACTATTACCAACCTTTACATTATACATTCCAATTATACCATTAATAGCGTCTATTTATTTTAATAAAAATGATCGCTCATTGAGTATTTCACTTCTTATTATTAGTTTGTTTCTAGCGGTCGATTATTCTAATTCCCACAAAACGCCCGATATCCTACGTTATTTAATAGTATTCTACGCTTTTTTATTTATGATTACCAACAAATACTTAAGCTTGAGATGGCTAAGCTATTATATTTTAGCTATTACACCCGTAATTATCGTAACAGCATATAACTACGATTTAGTTGAATCTGGTTCTCTAAAAAGAGATATACTTGTTCTGATTGTATGCTTCTCAGTGTTTGTGCTAAGAGCAAAAAATATTAGCATGAACTTAATATCTCTAGAAGCACTGTTCCTGTTTTTCCTTACATATGTACTCTTTGACATAGCGAATCACGGGATCATATGGCTAAACGGAGGGCCCCTATATTTTACCAGATTAACATCATTAAAATCATTTATTGTTTTTCCGACTGTTTTCCTGCTAGCCAACGACCTTAAAAAAAAATCTTTATTATATATCACTTTATTAATCATTGGAACAACATATTTAATTATAGCATACTCAACTCGGATGATTCTACTTAGTTATGGGTTTGTTTTAATATTGCTATTATTCCGGATGTTCATGATGACCAAGAAAAGTATATTCGTTTACATCCCAATAATTATAGTACTGGTTTATAGTTCTATATATGTTATAGACTCTTACGATGTGAACTATAATTCAAATCGAGTAACCTCACTGGTTAATATTGACTATTCTGGAACTATACTAGAAAAGATACAATTTGTGGATCCAGTTCGTTTTGCAGAGGGTGAACTAATGTTTTCAAGAAATGTGATTGAAATAATGATCGGATCTGGACTTGGTACAGGTATGGCTGACAAAGAAGGGGCACTATCATTTCTCCCATATGATGGGGCAGCATTTAGTAACGATGAGCTTCGCAATAATACATATTTCAACTTGCATGAAGCATGGATTGATTATGGGTATAGATTTGGGATGCTATTTGTTATAGTGCTTTACACCTATTTAGTAAAGGTAATGCTTGGTAATGATAATTATAAGTCAATCATTGCCGCAATGATGATCACTTTATTTACGTGCGCCTCGTTTAGCTTAATTGGCGTAACAGTAATATTTATTCTGTCAGTTGGCATCCAACATACTTATGCAGATTAATAATAAGCTACAAAATTTAATGATCTTAACGAATAACAATGCATTGGCTGCGGGCATGTCATACATGTTTACCCTATACATTGCTAATAGGTTTGGACCAGAAATCTATGGTCAATATTCATATATTCTCGCATGGGCTGGACTCTTTGGTATTTTCGTTCAATACTCATTCAATGAAGCAGCCCCTGCCTATTATAGTCGCGGTGATAGGTTACAGACATTGTTCAACGATATTTTCACTATACGTGTAATATTATTAATCGTTCTGCTAGCGATAATGGTGGTAAGAATGCTCTTTAGTAAGAGCCCTTTAACAAATATTATGGTTGTTGGATATACTGTGCCTAATCTTGCTATTTCATTTATGTACGAAATATACGACAAAAGGAAAAAGTATTCTTTTATATACCTTGTTGAGCGTTCAGTATACATAATACTCGTACTAATGTATGGATTTGTTAATGAAATAACGATAGTTACATTATTCTTGGCCTTTACTATTGTATCAATACTCAGTATCGTTTTCCAATATCATCAGTATTCTCACTACATTAAATCATATAGATATCCGAAAATGTCGGATTTAATCTTAAGGATGAAAGATAATCTACCCTTGGTTTCAATTGAGTTGAGCAATTATGCCTATGGCGGGATTAGTAAAATTATGATTGAGGATAAACTCGGTGCTTTTAGTTTGGGGTTGTTCTCAACGGGAATGCAACTGCTATTAATCATGAACATATTTCAGGCTCAGGTCAATAACCTATGGCGAATCCCTCTTTTCAAGTCGATTAATGAGCGTAACGCTAGGGGATTTATATCGGTTGTGATTGAATATATTAAATATTCAACTCTTCCAGCCATAGTGCTAACAATCCTTTTTTATCTTTATTCTCCTGATTTAATTCATTATTTATTTTCTTCCGAATACGAACCATTAACAAATTATGTACAACTAATTGGATTCTTCATAATTATAATCAACGTAAACTCCTTAATATCAATGTTGTGGATTGGGTTTGACAAGAAAAATACATACATGATTATCTCGATTATATTTGCGGCTATTCTAGGATTAACTTTATGGTTTTCAAGTAGTGACATGGGGCTAGTTGGCTACATTAAGCAAATATTAATCATAAGGGTGTGCCATAGTAGCGTCTCTTTAATATTACTATATCATTGGAATTTAAAATGGATTCAAAAATAGTTTATATTGATTATTTGGCAGAAGAACATAGTCATCTAGTTGAAGATGATCTATTCTGGTATAAGTATATTATAAATCTTAACAAAGAAGCTCATTTCTATACTTCAAAATATTCAAAAAGGCAGTTGCCAAAAGAGGCAGCCAATAAACGGCTTGAAACATTTTCCTTGTGGTCACCAAAAAGTAAAAATAATAGATATCATTATGTGATTAGAATGATTAAAATTCCTTCATATGTAGACAGTAACATTATTATTCATTCATTTGAAGAGTTATCTGTTATTATCTTTCTTCTTAAAAACATGTTTAGAAATAATAAAATCACCCTCGTTGTTACTAATAATATCTCATTAGGTAGATTCAATTTATGGTATTCCGTGATATTAAAAAGAATCATCTATCCATTAATATTTAAATATACTGATAACATTTTCTGTCAATCTAAATATCAAAAAGACATACTAGTGCAATCACTACAAGGTTCACATAAGAAAAATGCAATAAGGAGCATTAAAATTACCAAGCATCACCTCCTAGGCAGAAAACGTTACCTTCCAGCAAGCAAAAGTTCTATGGAAATATCATTCTTCGGACCGATTAACATAGCCAAATCAATATCTTCTTTTTTGAACTTAGCAAAATATGATAACTCTGGAAAACATGTGTACAATATTTATAATCCTGGAAAAATAAATGTAATACCAATTCAAACATTTATTAACAAGCACTCAATTAATTACGTCCATATTATAAACGAATATCTAAGTGAGGCTCAATTCTGGAAAGCGATACGCGGTTCAAAATATATTATGTTAACACATGGTAATGAATATTCTGGCAAATTAAGTGGCCATTTATGTGATTGCATTTCTGCTGCGGTTCCTATTATTTCAAGGCGAATATCACCTAATAGGGAGCTTGCTGAAAAATATGGTGACATCGGTTATTTCTATGACAATATGGCTGATCTAAAGCAAATATTAAACAATATAGACAATGAAAAGAATCGTGAAAGGCAAAGGCTAAACATGATAAAAATAAATAGAGACCATCGTTTTGACATTATTGAGCATGAATACAATCAAATATTGTTTAATAGTTTATATCAAAACATGGCTGCTGGCACGGTAGTGTAAATTCTTTTCTGTAAAATTGGTTTAACCTTTATTGAAAAAGGGTTCAGGGTTCTCAAATTAAGAGAACCACCAAATAATAGGAGAACCCTAGATGAACCCAGTAGCAGAAAGTAAACTCTTTGAAGAATTGTTGGAAGAAGTAATTGAGAATGGAACAGAAGGAATCCTTCCGGTAATGCAGATGTTATTGAACTTTGCCATGAAGCAGGAACGCAGCCAGTATCTCAAAGCAGAGCCATACGAGCGCAGTGCAGATCGAGAGGGTTATGCAAATGGTTTTAAGCCCAAGACCTTGCAGACCCGAATGGGTTCAATGACAGTTGAGATCCCGCAAGTCCGAGGCATGTCTTTTTACCCCAGTGGTTTGGAGAAAGGCTGCCGTAGCGAAAGAGCATTGACGCTGGCGGTTAAGCAACTTGACAAGCTGACTCCAGATGAGGTATATTTCGAAGAATCTATGAGGAAGCTCGTAGGATAATGAACACCGGATCTTTCACACCTAAGAATAAAGAATTACTATCCAAGAGGTGGGGTCCACTGCTATCCGTTCCTTCTAAATACGCTACGGAAATAAAACAGCAATATCACAACAGGATTCTCATTATACCAGATAACCGCGCGATTGGACTTGCACTGAATTCGATGAAGCAATCAGACAACAAATCAGAGATATTGAAATTTCGGTATGAACATTCAAACATGGAAGTTAAGAAACAACTGGTCGTAATTATAGAGAGGGTTTCTGAATATTACAGTTGAGATTATAGTAATTACCTTGATCAAAACATCAGATAGAGAAAAAGTTCTCATTACATGAAAATCTTAGGAAAAGCAGTTAGGGTTCTTACATCTCATGCGGTAGAACAGCATCTCTATGCAAAACAGAAAGTAGAACACACAATTTATGATAATGATTAAATCACATGCATGTATCTCAGATGCACGAGTGAGAAAAATACTACTAGCAATGAAGGGGTCAGGCAAGAAAGTATTATATTCAGGAGCATACAAATGTTCGCACCCGAAAAAGTTTAAATACGAGGGGATAGACTATAGTTTAATATTTCGTAAGAGATCAATATTTAACTTAGTAAAAACTGCCTTTCTTGATTTTCAAACATTGCTAAAAATGAATTATAAGGATAGTTTATATTTTATTGACGAAGCGATTCCCATAACTCTATTGCCAGTTTTGTTTTTTCTAAAATTCCGCCGTGTAAAATTATATATCGATTTGTTTGATAGTCATTATTTAAAGAGTAATCGAAATCGGATAGTAAAAATTCTGCTTCGTATCACATATTTGCCGTTTACAAGTGTAATTGTGACCGATGAAAACAGGGCGAAGGTTATGGGTGAATTAAATATTGAAAAAAAAATAGTTGTCGTTGAAAATTATCCATACTTTTCAAGGATGCCACACCGGAGAAATCCCGACGTTGCACCAATAACACTTTTTTTCTATGGTAGTCTCTCGCAGACGAGAGGCTGGCCATTTATCAAACAATTTCAAAACCATTCAGAATTTAAGGTATATTTGGCAGGTTGGGATTTTCTAAAGATACAGAAAGAAAAGCTGCCATCTAACTTTGAATATTTGGGTTTGCTAAGTCAATCAGAAATAATGGAGTTTATGAGGACTCAAATCGACTGGGTGTTTTGTATGTACGCTCCGATCAATCAAAACAATATTAATGCTAGCCCAAACAAAATATTTGATGCCATGCACGCTGGATGTGGAGTAATTATTAATTCAGAGGTTGGTGTGTCAGAATTTGTTAGAAGTGAAGGATTAGGCGTAGTTGTTGAAAATTATGATGCAACTATCGAGGCCTACATAATAGAGCTAAGTAAAAAGAATTTTCAGATAATATCCTCTAAGGACAAATTATTGACTTATAGTTTCAATAAATATGTTGATTTTTATAAAGGTATGTAAAATTATGATCACAATAATCGATTACGGATCAGGAAATATCAGTGCGATTAAAAATATTTACGAAAAATTGAGGATTCCATACAATATTGCTTCCAAGCCCAATCAAATGAATAATGTGTCGAAAATTATTCTGCCAGGTGTAGGTGATTATGATACTGTTATGCAAACACTTAATCGTAGTGGTTTTAGAGCTAAACTGGATGAGTTTGTTATTGAGCAACATATACCTTTGCTTGGCATTTGCGTAGGCATGCAAATACTTACTGAAGGTAGTGAGGAGGGCAAGCTACCTGGGCTAGGTTGGATTAGCGGGTATGTAAATAAAATTGACACCAATAAAATATTAAAAAAACCTAAAATACCCCACCTAGGGTGGAATTCGATTAAGATTCAAAGGAAAAATGAATTATTCAATAATGTAAATTCAGAAATTGGGTTTTATTTTATTCACTCCTATTACTTTTCATGCAAAGAAACACATGATATTATTGCCACAACATATTATGGAAATGAATTTGCTTCAGCGGTCAACATGGATCACATTTATGGTGTTCAATTCCATCCAGAAAAAAGTCATCAAAATGGGATTACGTTATTAAAAAATTTCGCAGGGTTATCAATATGCTAAGATCTAGAATAATCCCATGCTTACTTGTTCACAATAGAGGGCTGGTGAAAACAGTCGAATTCAAAAATGCTAAGTACGTTGGTGACCCAATCAATGCAGTAAAAATATTTAATGAAAAGGAAGTTGATGAAATAATTGTTTTGGACATAGATGCCTCTGCAGAAAGGCGCGGTCCTGACTTTACTCTAATAAAAAATGTAGCAACTGAATGCAGAATGCCACTATGTTATGGCGGTGGTATATCATCTGTGGAACATGCAAGACAGATAATTAAATTAGGTGTGGAAAAGATTGCTATTAATTACGCAGCTATAAATAATTTTTCCTTGATTAGGGATATTGGTGAGGTTGTCGGTCTTCAAAGCGTAGTCGTTTGTATAGATGTTCGCCGAAGAGATGAAGGTGGATATGATATATATCAACTTAACGGAACACAAAAAGTGAATCTTGAATTTACAGAATATTTAACTCGCCTAAATGAAGCGGGGGTAGGTGAAGTGCTAGTGAATTCTATAGATAATGATGGGGTAATGACCGGTTATGATATCGAGCTTGCGGACATTGTTCGTGATTATACAGATATGCCTAATACTATTCTTGGCGGTGCCGGAACATATTCTGATTTAAAATTATTGATTGACAGATACAGTATAGTCGGGGCTGCTGCTGGCAGCATTTTTGTATTTAAGGGAAAGTTTCGTGCCGTCCTAATAAGTTATCCTGTTGAGGCGGAGAAAATGGGTGTTTTGTCTGGGTTATGATAAATGGACTGATTTGGCGTCGAAAATTATTGCTTTAATTCTATCTTCTCCTCGATCGAGATAGTAAGCATTCCATATATGGAACCTCGAATTGAATATGTTCAGAACAAAAATCTATGAAACTTACGTATATACACCAATATTATAATTCGCCTTCTATGTCAGGTAGTACAAGGTCATATGAATTCGGATCTCGTCTAGTGAGGATGGGACACCAAGTCACAATGATAACCTCCTGGCGCACAGAACCGAATGGCAGTCGTAAGTCATTCACATCTCAGGAGGGGGGGATGACTATTATATGGATTCCAGTATTGTATTCAAATCATATGGATTATTTCCACCGTATTATTGCATTTTTTAAATTTATGCTACTTTCTTTTAGAGTGGCGCTTAAAATTGAAAGTGATTTAGTCTTCGCTTCTAGTACCCCTCTCACAGTTGCTTTGCCGGGCATATTTGCCTCATATTTTCACAAAGCCCCATTTGTCTTAGAAGTTCGTGATTTGTGGCCAGAGATTCCAATAGCTATTGGCGCTCTAAACAATCCACTTATGAAATCGTTGGCATATGGATTAGAAAAATATTCTTACAGGAATTCGCGTCAAATAGTTGCTCTGTCGGATGGTATGAAGGCTGGAATTATTAAGCGAGGGTATCCACCCGAAAAAATTACCGTGGTTTCTAATGCTTCTGATCTTGATAACTTTGATCCATTCAAAATAGATAAAGTCAAATACCGAATAAAATATGGTATCCCTAATAATAGCATTGTGGTTCTTTACCCGGGAACACTTGGAAAGGTTAATGGTGTAACATATCTTACCAAAATTGCTTTAAAATTCTTTGATGATAGTAGGATTGCATTTGTTACTGTCGGAGATGGGCAAGAATTCGAAAAGGTGAGGGCTGAAGCTGAAAGCAATGGTTGTTTGAACCATAATTTTTTTATGTTCCACCAAATTTCTAAAGCTGAAATTCCTCTTATGTTTGCTTGTGCAGATATAGTTATTTCGACTATCATACCATTGGTTGAACTTGAGGCTAATTCTGCGAACAAATTTTTTGACGGGTTGGCTGCTGGATGTTGCATTGCAATCAATCATAAAGGATGGCAGTCAGAATTAATAACTAAGCATAAATGCGGAATAACTCTATCTCAGGATATAGATGAAGCTAAAGCTCAGCTAGAGGAGTTGATAAAAAGACCTGAGAGAATACATTGTGCTGGTAGGCGAGCTCGACAGGTTGCTGAGCTGTGTTTTGATAGAAACAAACTTACAAAAATACTTGAATCAGTTTTTACCAAAGCATTGGATAATGGGAATAATTAAGAAGAGAGACTAGCTTAATGGACAATTACCAAATTTGTACAAATTGTGTTATGGATACATCAGACCCCAAAATTACTTTTGATGAAAAGGGGGTTTGTGACCATTGTAATGGTTTTTATAAAGATGTGGAGCCTCACTGGCATCCTGATGATTATGGAAAGAATATATTTAGCCAGCAAGTTGAGAAAATAAAGAAGGCTGGGAAGGGTAATGAGTATGACTCGATTCTCGGTCTAAGCGGTGGCCTAGATAGTTCATATTTACTACATCTCGCGGTAACTGAATTCGGGTTAAAACCTCTTGTTTTTCATGTTGATGGTGGTTGGAATACTGATGTTGCAGTAAATAATATACAGGTGTTAGTTGACAAACTAGGTCTTGATCTCTTCACTGAAGTCATTGATTGGGAAGAAATGCGGGACTTTCAGCTGGCATACTTCAAATCCGGGACGCCACACCTGGACATCCCACAGGATCATGCATTTTTTGCTACGATGTTTCATTTTGCAAAAAAATATGATATTAAATATATCCTAAATGGTGGAAATTATTCGACCGAATGTATTAGAAATCCATTGGATTGGATTTACTACGGAACAGATTTAACCATGATAAAAGATATCCGAAGGCAGTTTGGTAGCGTCGAAATGGAATCATATCCATGGAGTGGAATTTTATACCATAAAGTATACCTTCGATATATTAAAGGGATTCAAGTTATTCGACCCCTGAATTACCTTCCCTACACAAAAGATTTAGCGATTGAGGTATTAAGTAAGAAGTATGGTTGGAAATCTTACCCTCAAAAACATTTTGAATCACGATTTACAAAATTTTATGAAGGTTATTGGATGCCCACAAGGTTTGGGTATGATACTAGGCGAGTTCAGTATTCAAGTCTTATTGTTACTGGTCAGATGTCTAGAGATATTGCCATCGAAAAATTAAACCCCCCCCCTTACGATTTATCATCAATAGATGATGAATTTGAATATGTTGCGACAAAGCTCCGGATCTCCATCGAGGAGCTAAAAAGTTATCATACAATGCCAAAAAAATGGTTTCGAGATTATAAGAATGAATATTGGCTTTTCGAGTTGGGTGCAACGATTATGAAGCTTATGGGTCTCGAGAGAGCGAAAAAGCGTTAGATATATATTAAATTATAACGCAGGGATCATTTTTTGCAAAAATTATACTGTAAAATAAGCAGTTACTGAGGGGCATTATTTCAACGATGTTTCTTCTGGCAAGAGTAATATTTAATTACTTTGTAACAGTCTGTAGAGGGAATTCACTATTTGGTATTCAATCTCTTAGTATAAGAATGGAGTTGCTATACTTTGACGGACACGTTGAGAAGACATAAGTTGTAGGCGAAGGAGCCAACTATGAAATCAGAGAAAGTCCGTAAACAATATAGCCGTAAATT
>JABMOT010000082.1 GCA_013202385.1 Fidelibacterota bacterium | reverse complement strand
CTTAGTTACGCTTAATATATTCGCCACAAAAGGCAGGCATAGTATTTTTTAAACAGCTTAAAAATATTTCGCTCAAGTCTGATTTAGCTTGCTTTTCCTTTCATCCGAGAAACAGTAAGAATACATTGCCGCCCATGAAAAAATTCATCCACATAATAACAGAATACCCGAAATCTGTTATTATACTCAATCTCTTACTTATTGGAATTCTCGCCCTTCCCATATACCGAATCAACATCAACCCAGACCTCCAGGCCCTTATCCCTGCAGATGATCCTGATGTCATTCGAATGGAACAACTTGAAGATCAGTTTGGGGGCTTGGATGTCATATTGATTATCTACCACGCTCCAGATGTTTTTGCCCCTGCAGGATTAGGGATGATGGATGAACTCACAACAGATTTGGAAGATCTCCAGGGAATTGATCACGTCATTACCCTTACGAATTATGAGTCCATCATAAGTGATGAAGAGTCAATGTCTGTTGATAAATTCATTCAGACACTCCCTCGGACCCAGAAAGAAAGCGACGCTGTTGCCGCCAATGCAGCCGCCGACCCCATGATTGGTCGACTTATTGTTTCTGAGGATCGACAATATACTGCCTGCCTTATTTTTACCGATCCTGCAGCTGATGAAGTCAGTCTGGTGGATACCTTGAGAGGCTTACTCCTACCCTATCAGGCTGTAGGTCATGATTTGAAATTGGGTGGCATGCCAGTTATCAGATCTCATATTTCTGTGGATATTAGCCATGACACAAACACTTTTATCCCAGCAGGCATGCTCCTTATCGCAGTCCTGTTGTTTTTCAGTTTTCGGTCTCGGCGTGGCGTCGTCCTGCCCCTACTTGTCGTGCTGCTATCGATTCTGGGGACTTTAGGATTAATGTCCTGGATGGGGCTCATGCTGTCCGTGCTTTCCAGCATTATGCCCATCATGTTGATCGCAGTGGCCAGTGCGTATGGGATACACATTATCACGCGCTACTTTGAAGATTGCGCAAAGATGGACGAAAGTGCAGATAGCAAAGCCATCGTTTCCAGTGTTATTGAGCATATGTTGCGACCCCTGTTTTTAGCTGCATTGACCACGGTTATTGGCTTCCTGTCACTCTTGTCACACATTTTACCAGCATCCAGAGAAGTTGGCGTATTGACTGCATTTGGAGTCACGTTGGCTTTTGGACTTTCCATTACATTTATCCCCGCCGTGCTGGTTATTTTCAACAAACCCAGCGCCGCCCGCCAGAGCAAAAACACTGCAAATCGTCTACTCTCACGTGTACTGGCTTGGATCGGTGGGATAGTTTTCCACCATCGCGGCCTGATTCTCATTGTTTTCGGGATCATTACAATGGGTTCATTAATCGGCATTCCTCGGGTAGAACTGGACAGCAACCCCCTTAACTACTATAGTCCACAGTCCAGTGTTCGAGTCGTCAACACGATTATTGATGAGAATTTTGGTGGCAGCACAACCATGTCTGTCGTGGTAGACGGAGATATCAAATCACCTGAAGTTTTATTGCAGATAGAAAAAATTCAGGACTACCTGGAGGACAAAAAAGGGGTTGGGTACACCCTTGCCATTACTGATTTTATTAAGCTGATGCATCAATCTATGCATGGTGGTGACATGGACTATTATAAGATCCCCGACTCTCGTGAGCTTGTGTCACAATACTTGCTCTTGTACTCCTGGGAATCCAGCAGCGGCTATTTAGATACCTATGTAGATTATGACTATCGGGAAGCCCAGATTGTTATCCGTCTGAATACCATGGACGTCTACTATATGGTAGATTTGCAAAAAGAATTGAACAGTTTTCTGGCTGATAATATTCATGTTGAAAATCAGCCAAAGAGCGAAGGATATGCAGTACTTCTGGGGAATCTGATGCCCATGATGGTGAAGGGGCAGACTCGAAGTCTCATACTATCTGTAATATTTGCCGCCCTGGTGACTGGCCTGGTCTTCCGATCATTTTCAGCGGCTCTCATCTCCGCCATGCCCCTGGCATTTGCCATTGCCGGCGTATTTGGTCTCATGGGCTATATGGGCATATATTTGAATACCGCCACATCAATGCTCAGTTCGATCATGATTGGTATTGGCATTGATTATACCATTCACTTCCTGTTCAGGTTTCGGACTGAAATCCGTAAAGGGTTGAGTGACGAGGAGGCCATTATTCAGACATTGAGTACCACCGG
This sequence comes from Fidelibacterota bacterium, assembly GCA_013202385.1. Taxonomy (GTDB): domain Bacteria; phylum Fidelibacterota; class UBA8477; order UBA8477; family JABMPR01; genus JABMPR01. Next base: position 252 of record JABMOT010000082.1, on the reverse strand, counting down.
TCAGGGTATCGTTATCAACGGTTTTTCGGTGATGATGGGATTTGCGGTTTGTATGCTTTCCACCTTTACACCCATCTTCTTTTTTGGCTGGTTGATTGCTGTATCCATTTTTATGTGTTTGATTGCGGCGCTAACGCTGCTCCCTGTCGTACTGGTTCTTACCCGTCCCAAATTCATCTTCGACCCAAAACGCTAATTCAATTGGAAAAAATTATTGCGCGAACAATAATTTTATCTACATTGGAAACGCAT
>JABMOT010000081.1 GCA_013202385.1 Fidelibacterota bacterium | reverse complement strand
CTTTTAATTACCGGCCCTAATATGGCTGGAAAATCCACCTACCTCAGACAGGTTGGACTTCTGGTATTGCTCGCTCAGATTGGGTGTTATATCCCCGCAGATGAAGCCAGCATCGGCATGGTAGATCGTATCTTTACGCGTGTGGGAGCATCTGACAATCTGGCCGGAGGTGAGTCGACCTTTTTGGTGGAAATGAACGAGACGGCCAACATCTTAAACAATGCCACCCAACGCAGTCTGATTCTCCTGGATGAGATTGGCCGCGGGACATCCACTTATGATGGTTTGGCCATTGCCTGGGCTCTCATCGAATATTTGCATGGCAAACATGAACAGGCAGCTCGTACGCTATTTGCCACCCACTATCACGAGTTGACCAAGCTGGAAGGCATATTACCCAGATTAAAAAATTATAATGTTGCTGTCCGTGAATATGATGAAAAAGTCATTTTTCTGCGCAAAATAGTGCCTGGGGGAGCCAGTAAATCGTATGGTATTCATGTGGCTCAGATGGCTGGTGTACCGCTCCCTGTGATCCAGCGGGCCAATGAAATATTGGCAGATTTGGATTCCGGCGAGATCAGTGTTCGCTCAAGTGAAATTAAAGAAGCCATTCCCACATTCGACTCCCATCAGATGTCTCTTTTTGACAAACAGGAGCATCTGCTTCGAGAGAAGCTGGAGGGGCTTAAACTGGATCAAATGACTCCGCTGGAGGCTATGGTTCTGCTTGACGAAATGGCAAAAAGTATTCAGGAAAAAAAGTAGCATGGAAACAAGACTTAATCCTGCGCGTAAGCCGTTCATGAAGAATGTAATTAGCCTTCTGTTTTTGCCCTTGCTCCTACAGGCTGCTACCGTCTCTTATGGCGAGGATCCTTTTATTTTGGGAATGTCTATTGATGCTTATGCTTTGGGTAACATAAAAGCGCTTCCCATGGCTAATCCAAGCCCCGGGGCCAATGTTGCATTCCTGGGAGTGCGAGAATTAAAATTGGGTTTTCAGCACACCGAAGGCTTTGGCGGCGCATACCAGACAGATGTATTGTCAGGAACCCGGGATGCCTGGTCTCTGGTTCTTTTTCGTGGTGGTGTCAGCGGAATCCCTGATACGCGTGGAGCATTACTTGATTATGGGAGTGATGGGGTTGATGACACGGTTGATCCAGATGGGACTGAGAACAATGGAAAATTAGACCCAGGTGAACGGCTCAGTATCAATTCAATCACTTATTTCAGTACCCAACAATTTCTCGCAGAGCTCGGCTATTCACACCAATTGAACCCAAAGCTGGCACTTCATGGTACTGCTCGTTTGCTTTATCATGATCTCCATAGCGAAAGCGGCTTAGGGCTAGGCTTCCATGGTGGCTTGCTTTACGAGCCTCTTGAGAATTTGAGGCTTGGGCTTGAAGTGACGGATTTGCTCACTACCACAATCTTTTGGAGTACGGGGCTCACTGAAGTTTATCCGCCCCAACTTTTTGCCGCTTTGGATTACAGTTTAAATTTCAAGAACATTCCCTTTATCCTCCATCCTATCCTGCAGGCAGAATTCGATCTAACTGGAGATCAGGCAGAGTTGAATCAGGGTAGCTGGGGATATTCCACAGGATTGGAAATTGTTTTTCAGGATCAATTATTTATTCAGCTCGGCCGCAATGCTCTGGATCAGTTTCAGCTGGGTGCATTGATTCGCACCAGATATATGGATTTGCATTATGGAACTGGGTTCTCTGAATTAGCAGCAGTTGCTGGTCAGACCCATCGCGTCGGTGTTGGCTTGAAGCTGGATCAATTTGATCTGTTCTAGCGGAGACACTTCATACTAAAATTTTCGTTAGGTATCAATGGTTGTCAACTATTAAGGGGCTATGATGGATTTAAATCGACGATCTGCCTGGGATTTGTTATGTGAGTACACCCAAACTGAATCTTTGCGAAAGCACGCCCTTGGGGTGGAAGCTGCCATGCGGGCTATGGCAGGAAAATATGATTGTGATCCTGAATTATGGGGGATTACGGGTCTACTCCATGACTTCGATTACGAAAAATACCCAACTGTGGAAGAACACCCATTCAAGGGCGTGGCGATTTTAAAAGAGCTGGGTTATCCCGAGGAAATGCTGGATGCAATTATGGGTCATGCCGAATACACTGGCGTTAAGCGAGACTCATCCCTGGCAAAATCTTTATTCGCTGTCGATGAGCTGGTAGGATTTATCTTTGCAGTGACCTATGTCAGACCCAGCAGGTCTGTAAAAGAGGTGCAACCACGATCCGTTAGGAAGAAATTAAAACAGAAATCTTTTGCTGCCAGCGTGAACCGGGATGACATATTCAACAGCATCCAAGAACTTGAATTGGATGAGAATGAGCACTACCAATTTGTTATTGATGCTTTAACAGCGGTAGCAGATACGATTGGTCTAGAAGGGGTGGTCTAAGGATAATCATGCAGGTAGCTTCGCTAAAGATGGGTTAACAACTCCCGAAACTCGCTGAGGATCATCGCAGTAGCGCCCCATATTTTGTGATTATTTATTTGAAAATATGGGATATCCCAATCGCGTCCACGAAAATTGCGCGTTTCAAATTGAATATCCTTGTCTCTGAGTGTCCAGATCGACACATTAAATATATCCGCAACTTCTCTCGGATCGGGAATAAGATCAGGTTCCGTTCTCATAAAACCAACAATAGGCTGGACCAGGTGATTGCTTACAGGGATTGGAAGTGGGCTGGTTTGTCCGATCACCTCTACATTCCCAGGTGGAATATTGACTTCTTCATGCGCTTCCCTTAACGCCGTTTCGATATTGCTTTCAGCTCCATTTCGACGACCACCTGGCAGGCAATCTGACCACTGTGGGCGAGACCATCACTACTTCGCTTGATGAGGGGAAAAACCCAGTCCCCATCCTTTTGATAAAGAGCTATTAACACTGCTGCCGGATGCAAACTTTCTGAAACTATTTCCAGTTGACGACCTTCAGGCATGAGTCTTTTTTGAGCCGCCCAACCTGGGAGTGGCTCATTAAGAATATTTTTCAGATCCTCAATTAGTTTAAAAGCGGTCATTAATCGGCAGTCCTGATAGCTTTCATTGACAGACCAAGCAAGCCACTTAAACTGGCGCCAATACCGATAAGTAGAAATATGGTCCTCGGTGAAATCGATTCAGCCAGGACCCCTGTCAGAGCCACAGATATGGACATGACTCCGATAACAGCCAGGTTGATCATAGAAAAAACCCGACCCTGCATATTTCCCGGGACGATTGAATGAATGAGCGTAGTCCGGGTAACCTGAATAAAAGGGATTCCCAGGGAGTGGATAAAGATGATGATCAGGGTGGTCCAAAATGGATCAAAGCCAAAACGGCCGACCCAAAAAAGGGGAATAAATGTTAGGCCATCGTAGATCAGACCAAGCATAAGCCAGGTTCCCTTTTTGAATTTACTTGCGTATCTATACACAATGAAGGTAGCCATTAACATTCCAATGCCATAACTCGATTCTATAAAAGCGAAATCCTGGCCACTACCATCCCAGACCTCTTTTATGAGCAGGGGTGTCCCAACCACTGCAGGTCCCATAATAAATAAATTATTCAGCGCTGTAATTAAAATAATCCAAAAAAGTCTTCGATCCTGAACGAGCACATATTGGAGTCCTTTTTTTAACTCAGCCAAGTGGCGGCTTTCATAGTTTTGAATATTTTGGTCACTTCTTTTGTATGAGATCAGGGCTATCATAATGAAAGAAACCAAAAAAGTTCCGGCATCCAGAAAAAAGAGATTCACCACTCCCATGGCTGCCAAAAGCATCCCTGCGCCGAAGAGCCCAACGAAGTATGCCAGATAGCCTGTTGATTGAATCAGTGTGTTAACCTTCAGGATTAAACTTTGATCAACTAATTCTGGGATAATGGCGTCCCTGGAAGGGTTAAACAAAGTCCCAAAAGTAGCCACACAGAATACAATGATAGCGAGGACCATTGGTGACAACATGTCCATAGAGTAGAAAATAGGAATTAGGAGAATGAGAAAAAAACGCGCAAAATCACTGATCATCATTAGGATGCGACGGCGATAATGGTCAGCCAATACACCTGCAAATAGACCAAAAATGAGGGCTGGTGCTGTGGCCGCAAATGCAATGAAACCTGTGAGAGAAGGAGAGCCAGTTAAATCTAACATGAGCCAGATTACAGCCATGTGGGTAATGCTGTCACCAGCTTGTGAAACCAGTTGGCCAATCCACAAGAACGCGACATTTCGATTCAAGAGCATCGCGTATTTGCCTTTTCGAAGGGACATCAAAAGCTTCTCAGGATGGATTCTCTTATTTGCCTGAAACGGGAAGCAAGATTTTAAAACTTGTTCCGATATCCGGCGAGCTGGAAACGGTTATGAATCCGCGGTTACCTTCAATAATTCCTTTGACAATAGGAAGTCCTAATCCAGTACCAACCCCCTCTTTTTTGGTGGTGAAAAAAGGCTCAAAAATATTATGCAGTTGTGCAGGCATAATGCCAATCCCCGTATCAGAGATGGTGAAATTTACATACTCTCCATGAGGGGCGATTTTTGAGTTCCGCCCTTGAGCGAAATGGGTCTCAGCTGAAAGTTTTAGCGTCAAAGTTCCGCCATCGGGCATGGCATCCCGGGCATTGATAACAAGATTAATAAATGCCTGCTCAAATTGTTTGACGTCTGCAAAGACTATGCTCTCCTTTAACTCAATTTGAGTCAGAACGGAGATTGATCGTGTGCAGATAGCCTCGACGATTTCCCGGCGTTCGAAAAGAAAGTCGGCAATATCAAAAGATTCGGGTTTTTGATCATCGGGTTTGCGACTGAATTTTAACAGCTGTTGAACGACGCCTGCGCTGTGTTTTGAGTAGGATTGGATATGTTGAATATATTTGTAGATTTCATGTTCAGGTGAGAGTTTCATATTGCACAAATCTGCATAACCTAGAATGGTGGTTAGCTTGTTGTTAAGTTCATGGGCAATACGACTCGCCATGATCCCAATAACTTCCATTTTTTGCGACATCCTAAGTTGCTCAGAAAGAATTCTGAGCTGAGTCACATCCTGGACGGTGCCTTCGTAGTATTCAAGTTTGCCAGTTTCATCCCGATAGGCCTGGATATTTTCCAAAACCGAGATGGCTTCTCCGTCAATGCGTGTCCAGTCAGATTCATGGTGATGGACAATGTTATCTTTATCAATTTTGTTTAAGAGTTTTGTACGATCCCCGGGCTCGACATAATTCAATTCAGAAATTTTTTCCCCAGTCAGATTTGTGTGACTATCATAACCCAGAATATCTAGGAACGCAGGATTTGCCAGAATAATACGCTCATCATTGCTAACCCGATAATAGCCATTTTGCATGGTTGAAAATATGCCCTTGAAAAGGTGATTAGCTTCTTCCAGAGCCTCCTGATAAACGCGCATATTGATTTCCTCTTTGTAACGTAATAAGGATATTTCGATAGCGGCTCTCAGATTGTCAGTTTGAATCGGTTTAAGCAGGTAGCCAAAGGGTTCAGTAGCCAGAGCCTGGGTCAGGGTCTCTTCTTCACTGTCTGTGGTAAGATAGATAATGGGGATATGCACAGTTTCAGAAATTTTTGCAGCAGCCTCTATTCCAGCTCTGCGGGTCTCCATGACCACATCCATGATAATGACATCAGGTCTTAGAGCCAGGGCCATTTCCTCCGCTTCTTTACGGGAAGCAGCAGCTCCGGCCAGCTCATAATTCATTTGCTTTAGCATATGGGAAAGATACTTGCGCAACGATGGGTCGTCATCCACGATCATAACCCGAACATGTTGACTCATGAATTTCTCTTTATTCTGGAAAAGGTGGCATTATTTAATAGATTTGAGGAATTCCTCAGGGACTTTCTCCAGATCTTTTCTTTTGACACCATTGTTGTAGACATCAACAATTTGAGGGGTTAACATGACTATTAATTCTGTCTTCTTCTTGGACTTCTGTGTGGATTTAAATAGTTCTCCAATCAAAGGAATTGAGCCGAGGAATGGGACTCTTTGGGTGGTGAGAACGTCAGATTCCTGCATCAGACCTCCCAGTACGACAGTCTGGCCATTTTTCACAATAACCTCCGTCACAGCACGTCTGGTGGATATGATGGGTATTCCATCTGGAGTGAGGCCCTGTTGAAAGTTTGCTTGAGGCTCCAATCGAATTGTTACTGTAGAATCATTATTAACATGGACTCGAATTGAAAGTTTTACAGTGGCATCTTTGAATTCATAAGAAACGATTCCAAATTCGTTCTGCTTTGGATAGGGAATTTGGTCACCAACCTCAATTTCTGCCTGTTTATTGTCCAATACCATCAAATGAGGAGTGGAGAGTAAGTTGAGGTTATTGCTTTGAGAAAGCATGCCAAGTACGACATCGATATCAGCCGCGATGATACCCATGCCAAATCCAGCGGAAATACTCGGGAGTGATGGGTCAGATAGAGGTTCAACAAACAGGTTTCGGTAGCCGAAATTGGTATTGAAAACACTGGAGGCACTCTCATCTTCGTTTTTCTGTCGTGTGAACCACTGTATTCCTCGTTCATGATCATCTGTCATACCAACTTCAATGATGGCACTTTTAATGTGAACCTGGTCCGTGTGGACATCCAGCTCGGCTATCAGTTTAAGTAAATCAGTCACCTGGCCGGGGGTATCTTGAATAATGACTGTATTTGTCCGCACATCGCCATAGACTTTTCCAACTTCTTTACTGACAAAGGGGGCCAGAGCTTGTGCGAGATCTTTTGACTCCGAAAATTGACAGGAGTAGGAAGTGGTGCGTGTCGGTATGGCAATGTCATCCTTATTCGTGACCAGGTACTTACCTGATGTGCCCAATTGTTGGAACCCAAGATCATACAACTCGGTCATAATGGACAATGCTTCCAGGGGCGCAACATCCTGAAGATCCAGTGTAATGGTATTGGTTCGTATTTCAGGATCGGAGATAAATATCATACCGCTCTTCTCACTGAGGATACGCAGTACGTTTTCCAGGCGAACTTCCTTTACTTTGATTGAGATTTTGTCACCTTTGACTTGACCTTGAATCAGAAGGGGAATTGTTAGGATGATTAAAATCAGGATGACTTGAAATTTGTTATAGAACGGTGTACTTGATTTCATATCACTCTCTCTCAATGACAATGGAAAAAATATCTTCGCTGTTGCCTAGAACAATCATAGTATCTTGAATTGTTTGAACGGTATATCCTGCAATCTGATCACCCTCACCATAAATATCATTGTTTAAGATAGCGTAGGGAGCTGATCGATCCCAGATAATACCATTAATGGTAATTTTCGGCCGCACAATACGCTTCTTACGGACAACTGGTTTTTTGACAGCCTTTTTGGGTTTGGTGTCTTTGGGCTCTTCCTTCGGTTTTTCAGAAGGAGGCGGTGCAACATATACACGAACGAAAGGATTTCGTAGATTTCTCACGTCAGCTTTCGCACTTAGCGTATCAATAGTTTCTACAAATTGCAGTTTCTCAATCACTGGCGAAGAAACTGTTCTGATGGTTGTTTGAAGTGTCTCTAAATCCAATGTTAACACGTTACCAACCTGTCTAGAGACATGATCAGAAAAGATATCCTTATAAGAGCCAGAAAAAAAGAGTCCAGCAGCAATTATTACTACTATAGCCAAAATAGTCATCAGGACTGTAGTATTTTTTTTCATTTTTTCCCATCCTTGGCAACGAGGACAGATAATGTCAGATCATAGCGTGCGTAATCATCGCGTTCAAGGGGTTTTATGATCATATCATCTATCAGTATCCAGTCTTCGTGTCTTTCCAGAGCCTGAAGGAAATCCAGAAAGTCAGGAAAGCGCCCAATCATACTCAAACGAATCAAGTGAGCCTGATACTTGTCACCAATATTGTTGTACTTGTTTACAGCTTCAAGGGTGATGACTTTCAATAATGATGTTGTGCAAAATTTGTCAAGAATTGGAAAAACAGAGTTAACACGAGTACTTTTGAGGAGCCGGGATTCAAATACTACCCGCAGGGAGTCCAATTCTGTCAATTGAACATTGAGATTTTCTATGGCCACTTCTATGTCCAGACTAACGAGATCAATATAAGTCTCGGCTAACTGATTCTGGCGGAGTACAGCCTCATCATAGCGTTGACTTTCTGGCAAGATAAGAACCTGAAGTGAGGATCCGGTAAAAGCGAAATAGATTACAATGGCCGAAACCAGGTATTTCATTTGGATCGCTTCTATCCAGTATTGGAATTGGTTTTTCACTCGTAGAGCCCCAGGCTGAAGACTAGCTTTAGTCGATCTTCTTCTTTGTAAATGCTATTATTCTCTACTTTGATGGTTGGATAGAGTTCAGATATGGGTAGGCTGAATAAAAGATTTCCTCTGAAATTGTCAACGGACAGGATGTCACGATTATTTCCTTCGATATAGGTATAACCTTCAATGGTTAGGTCTGGCGTATTGGGTGCTTTCTTTTTCCCTTGGGGTTCTGGATTAGAGAAAATTTTAGTGATCACCAGATCGGGTGGTAATGCTGTTGTAATATCCACTAGCATTTTGCGCCAGATACTGGGTCTGGCTTTCGGCTGTAGGAAAACATCGGATAGTTTCCTTAGTCGATTTCGAACGCCAATCTTTCTCTCCAGGAAGAGCATTCGTGGCTCTACACTGGTAATTTTCCCTTCGATGTCCGCATTTAAACCTTCAAATACCTGAGCCATATATGTCTGACTCTCGTGGGTTCTAAACAGGATAAATAGTGTGACCCCAAAGATAATAAAGTAGATCAGTAGGCTGAAACGTTTAAGGTGCTTTTTAACACGCTCGTCCGCTGTAGTACTGAGAAAATTCAGTTGATATTCCATACTACCTCAAGGCCAATCCGATAGCTGTGGAAAATTGATATTCATTTCCTGTTGTAACTTCTAAAGATGGGTAATATTCCCGAATAGGATCCCATATTTCTGATGGAATCTCCAATATGTCTTCTGACAACGTGAAGAAAGCGCGAATAAATGAATCGTTTATTAAGCCACCTGTGACATACAACTTGCTGACTTTTTGACCGGTGTTGTAAAAATGGCGAAAATTGAGCTTTCGAAGTGTCAGGGACATATCCTTCAATGCTTTGCTGATATTTGTGTTTGACATATACAAAGCGGATAAAGGCTCATTGTTACTACTCATCTCCAGAACTCCCCGTCGTAGATATTCGATTTCAACGAAGGCGACGTTTGAAGTTTTAGCAATAATGGCGTTCAGATTGTTGCCACCGAATGGAAGGTATAGAAACTCTGGATGGGAGTTCGGATCAAGAATGGTGTAATGAGAATTGCTGCCTCCCAATTGGAGGATCCCCACAGTATCTGAAAATTTTGGATGTGATTTATGAAATAATTCAATGGTGGGCAGCGTGCTGGTTTCCAGAATTTTTATGTCCGCAGAAAGTGATTTGAAAACCTTCTGGAGCCATTCAATGCGATTCTTTTTTATTACTGCCAGCAGAATATTGACTTTCTTCTTCTCTGTTTGTGGAAGCAGAGCAAAATCAAATTCATAGTTGTCAACAGGGTCAGGTAAGAGTGGGGCTAGCTCCCAGAAGAGGGCCTGCTTCAATTCGTGGCTAGCAATCTGAGGGAGTTGGAGAAAAAACAGATTCTGATACTTTGCGCTCAAGCCGACGTTTATATCTGCGCGTTTATAGGGAACCTGAGCTAGCAGCACCTTGAGCCCATTCATAATGTGGGTTTCATTTATTTCGCGAATTTCTTTAACCACATCTTCTTCCAAAAAATCGAACTTTAGCAAATTGCCAAGCTTATTACTTTTCTTTTTTGTATAGTAAGATGCCAACTTAATGGAGTTGGTCCCGATGTCGATTCCGATTTTAATTTTTTTAGATCTGGCCACGTTCGCTAAATACTTGGTTTTACTCTATAAATTAAATGAATTAACTATCAATTAAACTATGTCCAATGAATATAGAAATGTGCGACCATGTTTCTATTCAAAAAGGCGTCGCTTGGCCGATTTAAGCAACAAAAAAATCCTCCAATTATAGGAGGATTTATTGCTGTCATTAATAGTTATGGGCAGAGACTTTTAAGAGTGATGTTTTTTGTTCCATTTGTTGTGTTTCCAGCGGCCTATTTGTTTTGGCCAATCATAATCTGATCTATGACCAAAACCGCGGGTCCAACGGTAACGGTCGCTATGCTCACTATCCATAAAATCGATGTTGCTTCCAAGTGTGACGTTACGTCCGATTACTGGGCCAGAAACATTCCCGTTGTGAAGTGTGATATCGCCTTTGCAATAGATAGCGCCAATGATTGTTTCGGTTCCATTATTGCTGTACATATCAAAGTCTTGACTTGAATTGGTGAATATTAGAGCTGGAGCTGTGCTGGTCGAATCACCCTCTGGAGCGGTGATGTCATTGGAGCCCCAAAAATTGACATGGTGACCAGTGAATACCAAAGTTCCGGAGTTAATCTGGACATTCTCTAAGGCAATATAACTACCAGTAAAAACATGAATACCATCGGCAAGTGTTTGGTTGCTCCAAACCTTCCATGAGCTTGAATGTACTTCTGTTGCATTGTCAAGAAAATACTGCAAATCTGCTTCAGGGAGAAAATTGAAGCCACTGCGAACTTGTTTATCATTTTCGAGACCTGGGTCATAACCACTAAGGGAAACAGTTGCTTCTGCAGCAATGCCGCGGTCAAAGTGAGTGTCATCTGAGAGATCCAAGAGGATTTCAGATTCAATCTGGAATTTGTCAACGTTGACTGAAAGCACCTGAGTTGAAGCATCCCATACCGTGGTTATGCCATCAGAGTCATAGTTAACCAATGAGTCAGCACCCGTGTTTATGCGCCATAATGCTTTATTGACGGTAGATTCAACAGCATACTGAAGCTTGATATTATTAACGGTTTCCTGGGATGTGGAATTTGATAGATAGGAGATATTCAATACTGCAACACCTGTAAAGGAAAAAATCACAAATACCATTAAAACTGCCACTAGCATGATGATCTCCCTAAGACACAAGCAACAAAGAGCTTTGCTGTAGATTGCGTGGTGTCTGTGTTCATATGTGTTGTTTGCGTGCTCATGCTATATTTATATTCAAATGGCATGCCAATAAATAAATAATGACGTATCTCTATATTATACAGCTAGTTAGAATAGTCTGATAAATATTCATATAACATAAATATTAACATATAGTATTATAAACATGACATTACTGATTATAGATGGAATATTAATATTACTCTTATTGCTAATATTATTGATAGTCTTAATAATATTACATGCTAACTATAGTATAAATAAATAGATGACAAAACATGTCGTGATAATAAAAAATCCCCGAAAGTATCGAGGATTTTGTTTGGGTGAATTATTATAAAGTCTTAAAGAGGCTTAGATGTGATGTTTTTTGTTCCATTTGTTGTTCTTCCAGCGACCAATCTGTTTGGGCCAATCATAATTATGACGTTTACCGAAACCTTTGGTCCACTGAAAATTATCAGCATGTTCCGAGTCAAGGAAGTTCACGTTTGCAAGCATGGTTACATTCTTGCCTACGATAGGACCCGAAACAAATCCATTTCTTAAAGTTACATTACCCTTGCAATAGATGGCTCCAATAATGGTTTCACCATGATGCTGGCTGTATAGGTCAAAGTTCTGATTTGGATGAGTAAACACAACCGCTGGTAAAGCTCCATTCGTGTCGGCAGGAGCGGCAGTGATATTGTTGTCATACATGAAGGAGACATGATGACCGGTAAATACCAGCGTTCCTGAGAGCAGGGTGATGTCTTGAATTGTGATATAGCTACCGGTGAAGACGTGGATGCCGTCACTTAAGGTGTCATCGCGCCAGGTATAATATGAATTTGAGTGAATCTGAACTGCGTTACTGGTGAAGTAATCAAGATCGACTTCTGGTAGAAATTCAAAACTTCCACGTACTTGCTGATTCTCTTCCAGGCCGGGATCATATCCGTTAAGGACAACATTTTCAGAAGCTGCAATGCCACGGTCGAAGTGAGTGTCATCGGAGAGGTCTAAAAGAATCTCAGATTCCATCTGGAATTTGTCAACGTTGACTGAAAGCACGTGAGTTGAAGAATCCCATACAGTGGTTATGCCTTCAGCGTTATAGTTAACCAGTGAGTCAACGCCAGTGTTGATGCGCCACAGTGCTTCATTAACAGTTGATTCAACTGCGTACTGCAATTTGATATTGTTGATGGTTTCCTGGGATGTGGAACTTGAGAGATAAGAGACATTTAATACAGCAACACCGGTAAAGGAGAAAATGACAAAAACCATTAAGACTGCAACTAGCATGTTTGACTTCCAGTCAGGTTTGCTGCAATGCTCTTTGGCATTTTCACTAGGGTTGTTGTTATGTTTGTTTGCCTAAGCATGCTATCTATATATTCAAATGACGTGCCAATATAAATGAGACACATAAACATATAATAATCAAT
>JABMOT010000080.1 GCA_013202385.1 Fidelibacterota bacterium | reverse complement strand
GGATCTTTCAGTCGTATGGCTTCTGGAATGCTTAAGCTGGCTGCTGATTCGGCTAATTTTCCAAAACTCAGTTTTTTAGCGCTCTTACGATGATACACGGCACCTTCACTGGCGTAGCATTCGTCAACAGACACGCCCCATTTAATCGCTGCAGCCTTTTCCAGCATAGTTCTGGCGGTCGCCCCTGCCTCTCGCAGCCTATCATAATGAGTTCTTACGCTTGCACTTCCACCAGTGGTCTGGCTACCAAAAACAGGATTAAAATCGCCTTGAACGACTTTTACTTTAGCCCAATCTGCTTCCAATTCCTCTGCCAGAATCATGGGCAGAGCTGTAAAAATCTTCTGACCCATCTCACTTCGGGGCATGATAATGGTGACGGTATCATCTGAAGCAATACTTACATAAATATTTGGATCGAATTGGAATTCACCGGTTGCGCCTTTGATCTCGCAGCGTGTCAGCGAAAGACCTAACATGAGAGCGGCAGTGCTCCCCGTACTTAGCTTTATGAAATCCCTGCGTGATAGCAACGTTTGATTTTGATTAGTCATGCTTCACCTCCCCGGCAGCTGTATGAATCGCTTTGCGAATACGCTGATATGTGCCGCAACGACACAGGACCCCATTCATTGCACGATCAATATCTGCATCGCTGGGATGGGGATTCTTTTTAAGAAGTACAGCAGCCGTCATGATCTGACCCGGCTGACAATATCCGCACTGAGGCACTTCATCTTCGATCCAGGCTTTTTGCAATGGATGCAAACCATCCTTGCCCAGTCCCTCAATCGTCAGCACAGATTTTCCCTGAACGGATCCAACCTTTGTGATGCAGGATTTCGTTGCTTTTCCATCGATGTGGACCGTGCAACTGCCGCAGATTCCCATACCGCAGCTGTATTTTGTTCCAGTTAACCCTAGTTGGTCTCGGATTACCCAAAGCAAAGGGGTTTCTGGATCAGTCTGAATCGAGATCATCTCTTTGTTCAGTTCGAAGCTAATTATGATAAGCATTTCAAACTCCCCAATATTGGATTTTATTCTGAATCGTTAACACGGTGTGTGCTACGAATATAGAAGGATTTGGTACCAAGTTTAATAAGAAAGGATATTTTTAGACGCGTCTTTGTGAAAAGAGTCCGCATTTGCCACTACTCAGGGTAGTCTAACGATTCAAATCTTATTTATAATTTTAATATATAAGGTTCCACTCCAAAAGATAAAATCGATCTCAATCTGGACTCTTAGAACTATATTCGCCCTAAACGCATCCTGTTCAGGTAGAAAATGACATATATTCAGTTTAAAGCCTTTACAAAGATTAATATTTTAGCGTAAGACAAGGTTCAGCAGCTTAGAAAGCAGGTTATCCATGGCATCCAATTATTCACAAAAAGCAGGTCTTCCACCTGGAACTCTCACCTATTTGGGTGTAAAACCGGAACACGATATCAAGATATCCATGATCGATTACGATGAGAGCCATCTTGAAATGAAAGTGATCGAGGAAACAAACGTCCTCCCAACGTATCATGCGAAATCCACTGTGTCCTGGATAAACCTGGATGGCGTTCACAATCTGGACTTGATCAGCGAAATAGGAAAAATATTCACTATCCACCCGCTCATGTTGGAGGATATCGCCAATACTTCCCATCGGCCAAAACTTGAGGAGCAGGATGAACATATATTTTTTACACTTAAAATGCTTTTCTATGACGAATCTTCCGCGGAATTGAGTTCTGAGCAGGTGAGTATGGTGCTTGGGAAGAATTATCTGATCTCCTTTCAAGAATATGAAGCAGATATCTTCGATCAGGTTCGAGAAAGAATAAAGTCAGGCTCTGGTCGGATTCGAGGACGGGGTGCCGATTATCTGGTGTACGCCCTGGTTGATGCTGTGGTCGACAGCTATTTCGAAATTATCGAAAAATTGGAAGCTCAAGTGGACCTGCTTGAGGATCGCATTCAATTCGAACCGGACAAATCTGATTTTCACCAGATCATGAAATTGAAGAAGGAATTCGCAAATATCAGACGCCATATCTCTCCCCTGCGGGAGGCGCTGGGGTTCTTTGAAAAAAGCGAATCGAAGCTCATCGACGTTCGAACGAAATACTTTTTCAGAGATGTCTTCGATCATATTCTGTTAGCTTCAGACTCGCTGGAAGCAAGCAGAGATCGTCTCAGCATCATTCTGGATACATTCAATTCCACCATAAGTAATAGGATGAACCAGGTCATGAAAACGCTGACCATTATATCCACCATTTTTATTCCCCTCACTTTTATTGCAGGATTATACGGTATGAACTTTCATTACATGCCGGAGTTGCAGTGGAAATGGGCTTATCCTGCTGTATTAGGTTTGATGGGAATCATTTTTATTGGCATGATTGTTTATTTGAAAAAGAGAAAGTGGATGTAAATCTCAGAATTACTGTCATTTACCACATAAATAGCACCCTATTTTAGACCAGGATGGGTAAATAGTAGATAGAGAATGTTAACTCAATCTTTGCGCGGAAAATCGAGCTGTATGAGTCAGTTTCAGCTGGCAATACTCGCATTCAGATCGCCTCATCAATGCCAACTATGTTCTTAAAATCAAAATCTGGGTTAACTGCTATAGTTCTGCTTTACGGGAAAGCGTTATTCTGTCAGGGAAAGCCTATATTTTCAGGAATGGTGACCCCACAAGCATGTAGGGTCACCAAGCTTAAATAAAACTATAATATAGCTATGTAATTTCTTGTATAAATTGCCTTAAGCTTGTGTTATTCCTTATTGAAATATTGACATATTTACTATATTTGCCTCAACATTGGCGGCTATCAAACTATAACAGTGGCGAAATATTTTGTTACCCCTGATAGCGGAGTTTTACTTTCGGTGTATACTGCCAATAAGGAGATGATCGCAACGCATAAACACGATATAGCGAGTCTCCAGAGCGAAGTCACTTCCTAAATATGATTAATTGAAGCTAAGGATTTAGCAAGATCGAGCACTCAATCGCCGGGTTAATATTGTGATCGGAAAATCGCTAAAGTAATTCCCTCAATTAGAACTTCACGAAAAGGTGGAAAACGGCATGTCCAAACTTCAACGACATTATTCTTTTGTAAAGATTCTTTCGGGCTCGGATTTGTCTCAGCGACGTCTCCCACGCATGAGCATTAGCAGTCAGACCCCGGGACCTGTCGTTTGGCTCACTGCGTGTGGACATGGGGACGAGGTCAGTGGTATGGTTGTGATCCAGGAGATATTCAATCGCTTGGGGCGGGAGCTTCTGTGCGGATCTGTGCATGCCTTTCCGCTCATGAATCCCCTGGGGTTTGAAACAGCAACCCGTTTTCTACCGTTAAGCCAGGAAGATTTGAATCGGTCCTTTCCCGGCGATCCCAAGGGTTCTCTTGGTGAGCGCATGGCTCATAGTATTTTCAGTACTATCGCCAGTACAAAACCTGATCTGGTGATAGATCTTCACAATGATTGGATCGAATCGATTCCCTACGCGCTTCTGGATCACGACGCAGGTGATGCCCATGATGATACTGTGGCGCTGGTAAGCAAAGCCGCCTTTGATTCCGGTTTTTGTGTCATCAAGGATACGGATGCACTGATCAGGTCACTATCCTACAGCCTGTTACAGACCGAGATCCCAGCTATCACTATTGAGCTGGGCAAGCCCCATGTATTTAGCGAAGCCAATCTGGAACATGGTCTCAAAGGCATTTGGAATATCCTTATAGGTACTGGATCGGTTGCACCCAATGCGGATCGTTTTGAATATCCACTGCCACTCAAATATCAAAAGAGACAAATTCTGCGTTATACCGATAAGCCCTATGCCATGCATATGGGTATTGTGCGTTTTCTGGTTGAACCGGGTGCCAGCATAAAGAAAGATCAGGCTGTTGCCCAAATCCGTAACGTATTTGGCAAACGACTTGAAACCGTAAAAGCCCCAGCTGCCGGTCTGCTTCTGGGACATGCAGATTCAGCGGCAGCCCACCCCGGAGTACCACTGATCGCCCTGGGTCTACTCCCTTAATTAAGTCGTCTCTACTTGTTGGTGTTAGCTGTGAGGTTTGAAAGGACCGTGCGTGCGTTGCCAAGACATGGAAGTTATCAGATCAGCCTTTAGTCCATTTCCCTGATTAAGTGCCTGAACATCACTATTCATTCGAAGTAGGAAGAGACGATTTGATATGAATGTCTCTCTGCGGGAACGGGATCGAAATGTTGTTGGCTTTCAAAATATCCCAAATCAAGAACAAGATTTCACTCTGCAAATTTTTAATTCCATTCTTGGGATCCTCGATCCAGACACGCAGCTCCATATCGAGCGAGCTTTCACCGAAATTGACCAACAGGCAAACGGGGACGGGATTCGAAAGTACTCTGGGTACCTCCTTTACTGATGATAACACAATCTCCTGAACCAGATGTGGATCGGAATTATAAGAAACGCCAAACGGAATTCTCACCCGTACACGACTATCGGAATAAGACCAATTTATGACCTGCTGAGTAATCAAATCCTCATTGGGAACAAGGTACTCATGACCATCGCGGGTGATGATGCTGACATAGCGACCCCTCAGTTGGGATATCCAGCCATAGACCTCCCCTATTTGAACCACATCGCCTGGTTTAATTGAATGATCTGTAAGCAGGATAATACCACTGATTAGATTTGAAATAATTTTCTGAAGTCCAAAACCAATACCGAGACCCAGGGCACTGCCAAAAAAAGTCAAAGCAGTGAAGTCGATGCCAATGCTATTGAGTACCAGTATTCCAACAACAAAATAGACAAAAGCCTTGACGGTTTTGCTCACAATCTCACGCGCGGAAGGGGTTAATTGTTTTAATTTTTTTATGCGGGTATCTAGATAATTGCTCAACCACCTGCCGAAGCTCAGGGAGACAAACAACAGCAAACTGGCCTTCATTAGCGACAGCACCGTGAGATGGACTCCACCAAGTGTAAATCCAATTTTCTCCAATATTTCTAGCATGGGTTTTAAAACACCAAGAATCTGGAGAGCGGCGGTAAGCCACAGGGTTCCGGAAATAAATTTGGACCAAAAATTATCAAAGATGAAGGAGGATGCCACATTGATGAAGAACCAGGCAATCAACATGGTCAAAAACAAATTTAGCAGAATGGGTATCGTTCCAAATTGAATGAATAGCAATTTCGCAATCCACAGGAGCAGGATTTGGTGTATAACAATCAGCTGAGTTGGGACTGCTTTTAGGATATTTGTATAATACTTACTATTGCGCTTATATCCCTTAAGCCGTTCGGATACGATTTTTTCGACGTGTCGACCCGCAAAATATCCAAGAACCAGCAGCACAAGCAACGCGCTGGTTTGATATAAATTGGTCATAATAAGAACCTGCTCAGCAAGCCATGTCAGCGTGCGTTCAAAAAACACGTTCAGAGATGCTTTATCCATACATTTAAATTCTCTTTATTTGAAGCTGGGTGACTTGTTGGGTTGTGCTACAATATTCATCATAATCATTCACCGTGAGCCTTGGATTGTTGTTCTTATTTGTGAATTGCCCCAATCACAATTTCCACACGTCGATTGTCAGCTCTACCCTGTTTTAGCTCATTGCTTGCCATCGGTCGTTGTTCACCAAAAGCGACAACTCCCAGGCGTTTTTTATTAATCCTTTTATGGTCCTCAAGATAATGCAACACGACCATGGCTCTGGCTGCTGAAAGTTCCCAATTTGATTTGTATTTCCAGCGATACCCCTTCGCAATTGGAACGTTATCGCTATGACCTTCGATGAGAACTTCACGATCGGAATATTTGCTCAGGATTTCGCCAATTTCATCAATAAATTGTTTCCCCCGCTCAGAAAGTTCCGCACTACCACTGCCGAAGAGAACTGCCTCAGGCAGGATAATTCGATTGCCAACAATTGTACTGGCTTCAATTATCTTCTTCAAACTATCGATTTCTACTTCCTTTTGAATCCGAGTTAAAAGCTCCATATCCAGCTTTTGGGATAGTTCCGATTTTTTTTGCTCCAACTGTTGAATTTGATGTGAATCAGCTTGAAGTTTTTCATCTAGCAGCTCTAATTCAGCATGTAATTTCACCAACTCGTCATCTTTTTCTTTGATCAATTCCGTGCTCCCTCCAGCACAGGAAATGATCGAGAAAAACATCAAAACCAGGAGGAAGTACGCATAAATAGACTTTGTTTTCATCGAACGGGTCCCTTATTTAAAATCTAGCAAAGATACACGGAATAAAATCTGATTCATATAATGATATTATTCAGCGCACTGCTATTAATAAAGATTCAAGCTGTGTTAAATCATCTGTTTTGAGTAGCTTAACCAAACTCTGGACCGAGAATGCATGATCATTTTGCTCAGCCCCGCTGGATACAACTGTTCAGGTGATTCACCCGGCAATTCATTTAGGCGCGATAGGTAACTTCTTTAGAAAAGGTAGAAAATTCAGGTCTCCTGAGGACTTAATTTCAAGGAGTCCTTTATTCACATCCAATTAGAGAACCAGATTTATACTCAGGAATTCCTTATTTCAGCAAAACTAATTTGATTGAACTTGAGTGTCCGTTGACCCTCAGCCGGCAAATATACACACCTGCGCCCACGCGTCGACCGGAGCTGTCTGATCCGTTCCAGAAGGATTGGTAACTCCCACGAGGTTGGTCTTTCTCGACCAACGCTGTGATCAGGCGACCGCTAATATCATGGATGGTCAGGTCAACGCTACCACCTTGTTCCAGGTCATAGCGGACGATCGTACTGGGGTTAAAGGGGTTGGGGTAACAATCCAGCAGCAATGCCCGCTTTGGTTGAACAGTCTCCGCCATACCTGAGCTAGCTGCCATGACAGCAGCGCTTTCATTCCATAATCGATCCAGAGTTGATACAGCATAGAAATTTTGGTTTGTCTCAACGCTTATACTGGTCGTACTTGATGAAACGATCCTTAGAATGTTCTCTGCTTTACTGACATCAACCGGTGCTTCATCACTGGCATAAACGACATATTGATAGGCGGAATCGCCGTCCTCTCCGACGTCTGGAGCAGTCCAATGGAGTTCCATACCTGTTCCGGAAACCAACATGACAGATTGAGGCTCGTTGGGTAGAATGTCATCCTTCCAGGGCATAGCGGGAATGAGTGCAGGATGCAAGTAATAATCATTATCCAGTGAGTCCAGGAAGCCTTTGGGATTATTAACCACCCCATTTCTTAATCTAAAATAGACACTGCCCTGGCATCCATCTGTGATCCGGTTTAGTCGAATCTGTCGAGGAAGCTCACTGGCTGGCCAATTGTGAAAGTCAGTCATTCGATAAGGTGCATGCCCAACATATAAATGTCGATTGTGGGTTGAAACTGAATCTGCCCACCATGGCATTAAGGACGCATAGTCCTGCCCACCTCCATGCTCCCAGTAGAGTTGCGGTGTTAAATAATCGATACTACCTGCGTTCAGCCAGGCCATGGGGTCACAATACAATTCATAATATGAACTGGTCCCCTCAATCCCGGAGGGAAAACCACTTTTCCAGATTCCAAAGGGTGAAACACCATATTTGACCCAGGGTTTGACAACCTGAATGCTGTCGTGGATTCCTTGAACCAGACTGTTGATATTGTCACGACGCCAGAATTCGATATCAGTGAAGCCACGAGGCTCAGCGGCAAAGGTAGCGCCATCTTCTCCACCCATGCCACCGTAAGGATAGAAGTAATCATCCATGTGAACTCCGTCCACGTCATAATTATTTACAACATCCATAAACACGTTAATGATGTAGTCCCGAACCTCGGCTTTGCCTGGATCAATCAGGAGCGACGCACGGAGATCTCTATCAGTTGAAAGTGTGTTTGAGAACATCTCTGAGTTATAACTAAGCTCTCTGTTCACAGTGGTTAAAAGCCATTCAGGATGCTGGTGATAAACGTGGGATGGGTGCAGTGAACTCGGATTACTTGATGTTGTGACACGAAAAGGATTAAACCAGGCATGCAATTCCATGTTCCTGGCGTGCGCTTCAGTAACCCAGGTCTCCAGCGGATCAAAATAGGGGGATGGTGGCGCGCCGGAGGTACCTGTCAAGTGATGTGACCAGGGTTCATACGAAGAGTTATAAAATGCGTCGCACCCGGGCCGAACCTGAAAAATCACAGCGTTGAAACCATTGTGCTTTAGACTATCCAGCATTTGGACGATTTCAAGCTGCATCGCTGAAGTAGACCAGTTGGATCGGGGAAAGTCCATTGCGTAAGCGGTGGCAACCCAGGAGGCTCGGAATTCGTGTTTGGGAAAATTTTGAGCGAAGCTGAAGGAAACAAGGAAGAACAGAATTAAGTTTAGATTTTTCATGTCTTAGCCCCTCTATGGGTGTCACTAACATTTGCTTAATCGCCAGGTCAAACCAGACCCATCCATTGCGCCCCAAGCTAATGTGAATAGTAGGTCTTCCCCAGGCTTTCAACCAGAGATAGTAAAAATATTTTACTAAATCAGATTGGGTGATTTTTTACGTGGCTTACGTACCTTATTTATGTGGCATATTTTGACGTTTAGTTCGCATTTTCTGGAAATATTTGAAAGCATAATCCGCGGGGACCTTTCGTTTTATGTTTCCATATATGTGTTTAGAGGGCGTTGGTGACATGCGTTCCGCTCTTAAGACCATATTTATTCAACTTGTTTTTTCCATGATGAAACATCACATTTCTTAACCCAAGTCGAATATTGCAGACTGGTTCTATCCATATCATGAAGTGACAATTATTCAAAATAATATGGGATTTTGGCAGGTGACTATTATCGCCTAACAAGCGGTAGTATTGTATATTTTTTCTAGGGCATCTGAATGTTTCTGGTAGTTTTAGGCTGTATTCATAACTGGTAAGCACTACAAGGATTCTAGATGATAAAAGTTCTTTTTGTCTCGGACATGCATGGGCGAATAGCATGGTATGAGAAACTATTTAGTGCCATTGAGTCAGAAAAACCGAAACTTGTGCTACTCGGTGGTGATTTGTTACCTCACGCCCTTTTGAGATCAGAAGCACATCCTCATTTTATCAAAGATTTTTTGCACCATGGTTTTCTAAAACTACAAAAAGCTCTCAATCTGAATTATCCGAAAATATTCTTAATAATGGGTAATGATGACCCCAGAATCCTTGAGGAGGATCTTATTAGTGCTGGCTCAAATGGGCTTTGGACTTATCTCAGCAACAAAGTAGTGCCGTATTCAGGATATGCGTTTTGTGGATATTCATTCGTACCACCAACACCCTTTCAACTAAAAGATTGGGAACGGTATGATGTATCGAGATTTGTTGATCCAGGTTGCATTTCTCCAGAGCAGGGGAAACACTCTATCCCAACTGACCCTGATATTTTGCGCTATTCAACAATCCAAAAGGATTTAAACACGCTTTTTGCATCGGAGGAAGCATCCAAATTGGTCTGCCTTTTTCATTCACCTCCATACCAAACAAATCTTGATCGTGCAGCGTTAGATGGCCGAATGGTAGATCATGCACCCCTGGATGTCAATATTGGAAGTATTGCGATTCGGAAATTTATCGATAATACACAACCCTTACTCACGCTTCATGGACATGTCCATGAGTCCTCCCGAATAACGGGCCATTGGCAGGATACAATCGATCAAACACAGATGTTTAGTGCAGCCTATGAAGGTCCACAGTTGGCCGTTATCAAGTTTAATCTGGAGAACCTAAAGCAAGCCGAGAGATTATTGCTGTAAAGGGTGTTATTCTAATTCTCAGTGTCTACAAGCTGTCCCATATCCAATAGAAGAGCAGCATCCGTCACAGCATTGATTTTTGCTGCAAAACTGTCTCGATTTTTTATATCCTGATCGGTGACGAAATGCACGTCTAATAGATGACCTGTCTTGATTCCAGAGCACATGAAATTCATTTCAGCGATTCCCAGACTCCAGGCCTTTAACCATAAGACTAAGGCAATCTTTTGTTCCTCCGATCCTTTAAAATGGATCAAAATATCAATATCACTATTGGGACCTGCCGAGGCATTTTTAACGCTCCCAAAAACATAAAAGGCTTTTACACCAAACTTTTTCGGATCAAGATATCCAGCGATTTTCTCCGCCATCTTCATTCTCCATTTCCAGTGGCTGAATGAATCTACCAGTGTAAAAGAAGCTTTTCTTGTTTTTATCTCGTAATCCGTTTTGCTGTGATCAGGTTCTGTTATATGCGCTTCTGCCCGTTTTTGTTTGGAATTCATATAAACCGACAACTCTTTCCCATTGAAGGATTTGGTCACATCGATCACTTTAATTGTATCGGATAGTGATCCATATTCTGGGAGCAGACGCTCCAGAAGATTATCCGATTCTACAAAAATCGCTTCATTGAAGACATTGCCATACTCATCAGGATACAATGGCAAGTATCGAATTGATGCTTCAACTAGATCCTGGAAAAAATGGGTCCCGAATGACAGATCTGGGACATAACTCCCTTGTTTCCGAGCAATTTCAATCAGCATTGCTGTATTATTTATATCTGAGTAAGTAACTTTAACGCCCAGCTTGATATCGCCACGACTACCCCAACGACCTGGACCCATAAGAATGAAACATCTTCGTGGTAGAATCTGGTTTAATTTTCCTACTGCGCGTCCAACATTCACCAAATCCTCCCGTGATTCCAGTGAAGCATATTTCTCAGGATCAACAAAAACGATATGCGAAATACCTTTCACATAACCATCTGAGACAAAACGATTTGCTGTAAATAATATTTTTTCCTCAGCTACACCTACCGGTATCTCGACGGGTTCCTGTTCCGCTCCATAACTCTGAGGTCTGCATTGCAGGAGATATAAATTTTCACCGTCCGAGGCAAATTCGATATCCACAGGCACGCCAAGCACATCCTCCAAAACCTTTAGGACAGCGTGCATCTGCTCAATAAAAACTGTTTCTTTTGTGAGCACATCAAAAGTTACCACTAAATTTGAGGCTTCTAAGTCATCCAAAAGCGGCATAATCTTCCTGAACCTATCATTGTCAATAATTGACATGACCTGGCTAATGCTTGGATATTCTGAAGCTATTTCCTTCAATAATTTCCTTATCTCAATGGTTTCAAATGAATTTGTCGTAAGATTGATAACGTCTATGGCTTTTGGTGAGTAGCGAATTTGTTCCTCGATGCTCGCATTCACAGAGAGTTTGGGCTTGCCCGGGGCAATCAAAATTGGATAGTCATCGCCACTGCGATCCACTGCGCTAGTTCCCAGGCCTGGCACAAGACGTATCAGTCCATCTTCCGGCTTAATTCTTGGTGACCATAAGAAATCATTTTTGCTTAGCGCGACGCCTGCATAGGCAGGGAAATAATATTTGCCAACCCGCTTGCCAACGACTTGCTGTATCATTATTCCCATCTCCTCATGGAAATCAAGGAGATTCCTTTCAGCGCGATATTTTATGGGATCCGGTCCAAACATGGATGCATAAACTTCAGCAATTGCATCAATAAGTGCGATCACTCGTTCTTGCTTGCTACCCTGATTTGCGATAAAGACACTACGGTATTTCCCCGCAAAAGCCGCCCCCAGACCATCCTCCAGAAGACTTGAGCTTCTCACAATCAGGGGGCTATCACCCAAGTCATCCAGGGCTAAAGCTAGACCTTTGACAATTTCAGGTGGCAAATGAGAGTTTTTGAATACCTGAATTACATGGGGATATTCAAATTGCACTTGGGCAATGTCTTTATACTTCTGGTCAAACACTTCTTCCAAATTGTTATAAACGAGGAAACTTCTGCTCCCGTCAGATGTGATATACCAGGTTTTGGGGGTCTTGATATTTTCCAATAATTTTTTGTACCTGATGTTAGCCTTTAAAATATTGTCTGCCAGGGCTACTCCAGCGCTCTTCCCCCCTAATTTGCCACTTCCCGTTAAAGGAGTAATCACACGATTCAGGAGTTCATAGAAATCGTTAACATTGAAATAATTTTTGGCAACATTGATAAAATGAGTCTGATCAGAAAGCATCCTCCTAACCAGGGAAACTCTAAATGCTTTTTGTCGTGGTACTGATAACTCAGTTCCACTGGGGTCTAAATGATGGTAACGGCCAATTGCATCAGAAATATCATTCATGCTGCTTTTGGAATCGCTAAGAACATTCACCAGAAAGGACGATTTCTCCTCTCGTATCCATTTTTGGATTACTTTGAGCGTATGATTCTCTCCAAGGGTTTCGACAGCTATCTGGAAAACCTTTTCGCTGATTGGCAACAAATCCTGAATGGGAATTCGTTTCCGGGGCTGGTTTATATTTTCCACCAAACCTGAATCATCTTCCTTGTATGAAGGGCTGAAATGTTCCAGTAAGTCCTTCGCCTCTGCACTACCACCCAGGAAGAGAAAATTTGTCATTTTGCGGGACAATCGTGCCAGAAGTGGTGAGTCTGTATTTCGCAAAAGCTCCAGGATCGTAATCCACTCATCTTCACGTTTTTTCGATAATTTATTTTTATCAAACAGATCTTTTAATTGCCGGTGTTGAAGTGCTCTATTTATGTGCCGGGCGATTGCATTAATTAGATTCAACTCTTGATCTAAAAATGGACCATGATCGGATTTGGGACGCTTCTGAGTATAAAGAACATCAACTGAGCCCCGTATTTCGTTATTAAAATTTATTTCAGCACTCAGCACCCATGGTGATTCGATGCATTTCTCGCTACAATAAACTTTACCGGCATATGTTATTTTTGCCTGGCATATGTCAATGAATTGCCAACCGCGAGGAATGACACGGACAATTTGTTTTAAAAGATCTGGAATTGATAAATCTTGCTGATTCAGGATTTCATCAATTTCATATAAACAGCGTAGCTCTTTTTCGCGCTCTCTCAGTTCCTGAAGTAATAATTCTGAACGACTGGGCTTCTTTGTGCTCATTTCAGAATCACTCCTCGACCACAACGGCCATCTATTTTTATCTTCAATGGGTTATCCAATTTTACAAGTTTCACCAGCTCTGTTTCAGAAATACATTTTTGTGTTTCCAACCAATCCCAATCAATTCTCGTATTATCGTTATAGCGAACAGAAAAATAGCTCACCCCAAAACTCGTAATATTATGAAAAAAATGAGATCCTTGACTGAATTCTTTATCCATCTCTGGCAATGTAGATTCGATAATTGATTTGGCCTGGGAAATTTGACCCCAGGATACAGGGGTTCCAAGCCATGGATCTGAACTGCCCCAGCGGCCAAAGCCAATTAAAATATAATGTTGCTCACTTTCAATGAAAGTCGCGTTGATGCGCTCAATGTCCAGTGCAATTTGGGGTGTATGTTTGGCCAGGAATGTCTTTGGCTTCACAAAAAGGATATGTTGGATGGAATCCAATTCACCATTTCCCAGAACTCTGTCTGAATAGAGCAAAATATCCTTTTGCTCGAATTCATCTTCGCTAATCGTAGTCTCTTCATTTGTCGCCCGAAGTGCTCTGACTTGTAGCAATCCCAGGCGGGTTGGATTGAGGGTAATTGCGAATTCAATCTCAACGTGGGAATGATAAGCCTGCTCGCATATTTTGATCATATGTTTGAGTAAGTTGTTTAATGGGAACAGGTTATACACGAGAATTGGTGCAAAGGTCACTAGCCGAGGTCCTATTTCAGCTAATCCGACATTAATCCGATCATTTCGAGGATCATATGTTGATGCCACGGATTTAAGAGTATCATCATACTCTGCTTCCTTCAGTCCACACCTAATCAAATATTCAGATTCATTGGTAGGATCATATGCAGGTGGAGGTCCCAGATTCACACTCCAAAATTGTAGCTGAGTCTGTTTTAACCATTCCTTTACACCCAGAAAGGGAGGATTGGCTTTGGGTGCTTTTGGAGTAAACCACCATGATGGGTCCCCATCAACAATGGTTTTTCCAAGCCCCAATGCAAGATTTACAATACCATCTTCTGCCTTTGAATGACTTGGAGGATAATAATTGAAGGATCTCGCCACACCTGATATATCTGGATAGTACCGATGACCGTGTTTCCGCCCAACAACCTCTTGAATGATTACTGCCATCTTTTCATCAAGTAAGCCTTTCCCAATGGCTTTTCTATAATCTTTTGCAGCCTTGAAAAAAGTCGAAGCATACACAAATTTAATGGCTTCAGTAAGCTTAAGGAATCGTACTCCGGGATCGCTCTCGTTATTCGGTATCATTTTGGTAGCATAAATACCGGCAAAAGGTGATTCCAGTGCATCCTCCAAAATGCTTGAAGACCTGACTGCCAATGGAAAATGGATTTGGTCTACTATCGCCCGCAAATCCCCCAGAACGCCAAATGGCAAATCATAGGTCTGGAAAGCATGGGCAATCCTATCATCTGATTGCTCAGTGAGCATTTCAGCAGCGACCTGATTTTGTGCCATAAATGTATCAAACACATCGGACAGTATGACGGTAAGCGATGGAATATTGAAGTCAATCTCCTCAAAATCTTTTTCGTTAAAAGATTGAGTGAGATGCTTACTGATCCCGATTAGCCCCTTTGCTTTCCCACCTGGTGATCCCGTCCCTATAACCGATGGTTTTTTATGATCGGAGAATGCCTCAAGCGAAAATGAGTCCAGCTCGTCTCCAAAATGGTTTTTATCTGAACCGGTCATGATGTTCCGTCCCAGATCGAGAATCTGTTATATTTAGATCCACCCTCGATCTTTTGATGCTTGAGCGACTCGTCCTATGGCGATAACATAGGCAGCATCTCGCATATATAGGTGCTTTTTTCTTGCAAGATCACTGACGGCAATATACGAGGCCGTCATTTTCGCATCCAGTTTGCTTAATACTTCATCACGTGGCCAATAATAATTCATATTATTCTGAACTTGTTCAAAATAGCTACAAGTAACACCGCCAGCGTTGGCAATTAAATCTGGGATCATATGGATACCGCGTTCTTTTATTATCTGGTCCGCTCCTGGCTCCGTCGGTCCATTGGCACCTTCGACAATAATTTTGACACTGCCACCAATAAACCCAACATTTTCCATGGTGATCTGATTTTCTAAGGCCGCTGGAATCAATATATCAACATCCTGTTTGAGCCAATCATCGCCATCCAGCACTTCATAGCCAATATTTTTTGCTTTCGACTTATCGATGCCACCAAAGGAATTTGTAATTTGACGTAATTCTTCAAGATTGACGCCTGTGGCTCGCTTGAATGAATATGATTTTTGATCTTTCTGATCCCAACAGGCGACACAGACGGTTTTACCTCCGAGCTGATGATACAATTCAATCGCATGTTGAGCAACATTACCAAAGCCTTGAATACTTGCGGTAGTGTCCATGGGTCGGATTTCTAATTCTTTCAACATTTCGCGCAGCGTGATAATTACACCATAGCCAGTCGCTTCTTTACGACCCAGAGACCCACCAACACCAACAGGTTTTCCAGTAATAAAACCAGGGTAACGACCCCCATGAATAACTTCGAATTCATCCAACATCCAAAGCATGTGCTGCGCATTGGTCATCACATCAGGGGCTGGGATATCCATTACCGGTCCGACGTTCCGGGCAATCTGTCGAACCCACCCACGACAGAGTTGTTCCTGCTCATTGAGACTCAAATTATGAGGATCACAGATTATTCCACCCTTGCTTCCCCCTAATGGGATATCGACTGCGGCGGTTTTCCAGGTCATCCACATGGAGAGAGCTCTGACAGTATCAATGGTTTCCATGGGATGGAAACGCACACCCCCTTTTCCAGGACCGCGAGCATCATTATGTTGAACCCTGAAGCCTCTAAATATCTTCATGTTCCCATCATCCATACGAATGGGAATATTGAAATGGTATTCTCTCATCGGTGTGCGCAGCAGGTCTCTGGTTGCTTGATCTAAGTCAAGCATTTCAGCAATATTATCAAATTGTGATTGAGCCATGTCAAACGCGTTAAAAGATGGATTGCTCATACTAATCTTTACCTTCAAATTATTTGCGGTGAATCAGTGTTAGAATCTCCGTATTATCAACGATCAACAAGGATTATTCAGCAAAAGTCAGTCCAATCTAATAAAATTATAATGCGTTCTATCGGGATTTATTTGGTCCCCTTGTCAGGCTGGCAATAGAACAGACTGTGTCACCTTGGTCGTGGCAAATGTAAGGTTATGCGCGGGGAGTTCCTACTTAACAAGCTTCAGGTTCCATGAACGATTTACCAAATTCTAGCACTTAGAACCAAACCCCTTCAATTAGGGGTGCTATAGCCAACGGAATATGAATCTCAGATACAAGCAAAAAACCCCGCTTTCGCAGGGTCTCATATTTGTACGCCCGACAGGATTCGAACCTGTGGCCTCTTGCTCCGGAGGCAAGCGCTCTATCCAACTGAGCTACGGGCGCATGGTAAGGGTCAAGAACTCAGTCCATGACCATCAGTATTTCTTTTCAATCCCGATGGAGCAAAGCTCTGTCAGGAAGTTACGCCCGCGTCATGGCGATGCTGTTTAGCAAAGCCGGGCGCTCACCTTAAACGCTGTCAATGGACATTTCGAAAAGCTCAATGTCCAGGTATCAAAAGCGGGCGAAGGTATTAGACTACCAAGGACCTTCCAAATCTATTTGAGGCTGTTCTCTGCCGATTTAACGGTGTTCGAGAGCAACATGGCAATCGTCATGACACCTACACCTCCCGGAACGGGCGTGATAGCAGATACCTTGTCCAGAACTGCTTCATAATTCACATCACCTGTCAGACGATATCCCTTTTCAAGCGAGGCATCGTCAACTCGGTTAATACCCACATCAATTACGACAGCACCTGCTTTAACCATATCGGCACCAATAAATTCAGGTACTCCTGCAGCCGCAATCAAAATATCAGCCTGCCGAGTATGGACACCCATGTCCGGGGTACGTGTGTGAACCAATGTCACTGTAGCATTTCCCATGCTCCGTTTCTGGATCATCAGGTTTGCCATGGGTTTGCCCACAATATTTGAGCGCCCTACCACCACAACATGTTTGCCCTCAGTCTGAATATTGTAATAGCGCAAAATTTCAAGAATACCGGCCGGTGTGCAGGACACAAATCCATCGAGCCCTAGAACCAACTTTCCCACACTTATCGGATGGAATCCATCCACATCCTTTTCTGGGTCAATAGCTTCTATAATCAGCTGGTCATCAATATGTGCCGGTAGAGGCAGCTGGACCAGGATCCCATGGACTGAAGCATCTTGATTCAATGCTTCTACTATTCTCAGCAATTCTTCCTGGGTTGTACTTGCATCCAAGCGCATCACGATCGATTTAAACCCTAGTTGGACACTCTGGCGCTCTTTTGAGCGGACGTAGACCTGAGAGGCCGGGTCCTCTCCAACAAGCACAGCGGTTAATCCAGGTTTGATGCCTTGCTCTGCTAACTTCTTGATTCGAAGCATCAGATCTTCTTTTATAGCAGCTGAAACTGCTTTCCCACTTAGAATTAGCGGACTATTTGGCAAGAGCCATACTCCTCGATTCACGAATCACCACAACCTTTATTTGACCGGGATAGGTCATTTCTGCTTCAATACGAGCCGCAATTTCCAGGGAAAGAGTTTGAGCTCTGGCATCGTCTATTTTATCGCTTTCCACCATAACTCGAACCTCACGTCCAGCCTGAATCGCATATGATTTTGAGACACCATCAAACCCAGTGGCTATGCCTTCGAGATTTTTTAGCCTTTTAATATAACTTTCGAGTGTATCGCCCCTTGCACCCCGCCTCGATCCGCTAATTGCATCTGCAGACTGAACCAGGGCTGAAATGGGTCCCGTCATGGGTACTTCCTCGTGATGGGATTCAATGGCGTTTACAACAACCTCAGGTTCACCAAATTTTCTGGCATACTCGCCACCAATCAAAGCATGGGTACCATCGGTATTTCTGTCTATAGCTTTGCCAAGATCGTGGAGAAACCCTGCTCGTCGAGCCATGACGCCATCAATCCCCAATTCAGCAGCCATTAGACCTGTCAACCAACCAACTTCAATACTGTGTTTTAATATATTTTGGCCATAACTGGTCCGATATTTCAGTCGACCGATTAAGGCCATTATTTGTGCATGCATGGGAGGTAGATGTAATTCCGCTAACGCTTGCTCTGCAGCAATACGCATTTCTTCGTCGACTTCTGCAGTTGCCTTGATAATCATTTCCTCAATGCGGGCGGGATGGATTCTTCCGTCCTGAACCAGATTTGTCAAGGCAACTCTGGCGATTTCACGTCGGACAGGATCAAAACCCGAAAGCACGACAGCCTCGGGGGTATCATCCACAATCAGCTCGACTCCGGTTAATTGTTCGAAGGTTCTAATATTTCGACCTTCCCGCCCAATAACCCGACCCTTCATCTGATCGGATGGCAACTCCACGACCGAAACAGTTGATTCTGCAGTATGGTCTGCGGCCGATCGTTGAATTGCAGAAATCACAATTTTATTTGCTTCTTTTGTGGCCGTAGCAACTGCTGTATCACGAATCTGTTTGGCCAGAACTGCAGCTTCAGCCTGCGCTATCTCTTTTAGATTCTCAATCAGTAAATTTTTCGCCTCATCCTGAGTCATCCGAGCAATGCTTTCCAACTTCTCGTTCTCCTGTTGGACAAGCTGGTCATACTGAATCTTTTCAGTCTCCACTTCCTTTAAGGATTGAGAAACCTGGGCTTCAATTTTCCTGATCTCATGCTCTTTTTGATCCAGAGCTTCTGATTTGTTGTCGAGCTTAATCTCACGATTCGACACATTTTTCTGGGCTTCCCTGACTTCTTGAAGCTTTTCACCGGCTTCCATCTCCGCCTTCTGGATTATTTTTTGAGACTCGTCTCTGGCCTCTAACTCGACTTCTTTTTTGATGGACTTGGCATCTTTTTCAGCCGTCGCAAGTATTTGTTCAGCCAGCATGCCGGCATTTTTAGC
>JABMOT010000079.1 GCA_013202385.1 Fidelibacterota bacterium | reverse complement strand
TGCAGTCATGATTGGCCGCAGAGCCCTGGGGAATCCCTGGATCTTCGCTGAGATCAATGCCTATCTCGAAACAGGAGTACTCCCCGACCCCATACTCTTGATTGACAGAGTCAAACTCTGTTATCACCATCTAAAAATGGAAGTGCAGCAAAGAGGGGAATATGCCGGTACCAACTATATCAAAAAGCATTTGAGCTGGTACCTCAAGGGATTTCCTGGTGCCTCGCTTTACAGGAAGCGACTCTATCAGCATATGTACTTTGAGGATATGCAATCAGAAGTATTGGATATTCTCTATGAACTTGAATCCAATCCTGAGTTGGCAAATATCTCTTACAGAGAAGATGGACCACTTTTTTCAAACGTCCCAGGATGCAAAGACAACGACTAGGCAATTTGATATTCAAACGTAGATGTTCAGAATTTCCTAACAATCATTATGCTATTTTATTCAAATGTTTATAATATTAGCCAAATAAACCATCCAACATTGGCTGGAAATTTGCATTACAGGACCGGGTTGGTATCATTCTGAAATTAGCTGTGAAAACTTAAAGGAGAAACTATGAGCGATCGCGTGAAAGTATTGATTATGGGGGCAGCAGGACGCGACTTCCATAATTTTAATGTGTTTTTTCGAGATAATGACGATTATGAGGTAGTGGCATTTACAGCGACGCAGATTCCTGATATTGATGGCAGAAAATATCCTGCAGAATTGGCAGGGAGTCTCTATCCAGAAGGCATTCCTATCCATGATGAAGAGGAGCTGGAAGACCTGATTTACGACCTCGATGTGGATGAAGTGATTTTCGCTTATAGCGATTTACCCTATGAATATGTCATGTCGAAGGCAGCTATTGTGAATTATGCTGGTGCCGACTTTCGCCTCATGGGTGCAAAATCAACCATGATTCCCTCTACGAAACCAGTTATTGCTGTCTGCGCTGTTCGGACGGGTTGTGGGAAGAGTCAAACTACCCGTGCTGTCTGTGATCATCTTACAGCGATGGGTAAAAAGGTTGTCGCCATTCGACATCCTATGCCCTATGGCGATCTTGTGAAACAAAAGGTTCAGCGTTTTGCTGAGTTAGCAGACCTAAAAAAACATGATTGTACGATTGAGGAGATGGAAGAGTATGAACCGCACATCATGAACAATACAGTTGTTTATGCCGGTGTCGATTACGAGGCCATTTTGAGAGAGGCTGAGCAAGAAGCTGATATCATTGTCTGGGATGGCGGAAATAACGACATGCCATTCTACCTGCCTGATATCATGATCACTGTTGTAGATCCTCACAGAGCCGGACACGAGTTGGTCTACTACCCCGGTGAAACAAACCTGCTGATGGCCGATGTTGTCGTCATAAATAAAATTGACACTGCAGATATAGATGATATCACGACTGTACGGGAAAACATCCGCATAGTGAACCCTGAAGCCATCGTTATTGATGCTGCTTCACCTGTTTTTGTGGACGATGAAACATTGATCCAGGGCAAAAAGGTGTTGGTGGTTGAAGATGGTCCAACACTCACCCATGGTGAAATGCAATATGGTGCTGGTGTCGTGGCAGCTGAAAAATATGGTGCAGAGATTCTGGTTGATCCCAGACCCTGGACAGTAGGCAAACTTTCTGAAACCTTTGAGAAATATCCAAATATTGGGCAGATTCTTCCTGCTATGGGGTATGGTGAGGAACAGATGAAAGATCTGGAGGCTACCATTAATGCCGTAGACTGTGATGTGGTGATTATCGGGACACCTATTGACCTACGCCGTATCATTAATATTGAAAAACCCAGTGTTCGAGTCACGTACAAGTTACAGGAAATTGGGACACCCACTCTTGCGAGCATTTTGAACAAAGAAGTTCTAAAGGAAATGGAAACCGCTGTCAAAAATAGTCAGTAAAATAAAATCCTAAATCTTGTGAAGATATTTCAACTTTCACAAGATATCTTCGAAAGGGTCACCTTCATGCAGCTGGAGGTGACTTTTTCATTTAAGTGTACCTTTACTTTAAGACATGTGGTAATAGATTAAGAGCAATGCGACGAGTGCAATCAAGACGAATGAGTGGGGGGGATGGCTGGTCTTTCAATGCCGCTGATGAAAAACCCGCTCCGAATCATGTGGCTGGAGGCAAAATCATTCGCCTCCGCATGGAAAAACGCAAGGGTAAGCCTACGACAATCCTTTACGATATGGAGGGGGTTCCAGATTTGAAGTCATTGGCGAAACAGCTAAAAACACTCGTAAGTGCCGGCGGGACGACAAAAGATAATAAAATTGAAATTCAGGGTGAACATCGTGACCGATTCAGGGTATACTTGAACGCTGAAGGTTATGAAGTGAAAGGTTGACCATGCTGCTTATACTGACTATCGGAATAATTGGAGTCGCAATGCTCATAATGAGTATAGCACTGATTTTCACAGGAGAAAATAAAGTACACAGCTCTTGTTCTGCAACCCATATGCTGAATGGCGAAGGAGATTCCTGCGCTTTTTGCCCCAACGATGAGGATGAAGACCGATTGACAACCCTATCAAAATTAGGGTATCCTGGTCGAAAAGACATTGTTTCCCAGGAAGCATTTGCTGGCAAGTCAGACCGCAACATTGTCGTAGAACGCTTGAAGTACAACAGCGGCCGAGATTGACGTTATAAACTCAGCCGCTTCTCCATGAGTTCATAAACAACTCCTGATAAAACTTAAACAGATTATCAATCGACTTCACTGATTGGGAATCCTATCTTTTACCCTCTGTTATTTCATGAGTGGTTGATAAAGAAGGATGACATTTCATTTATGCAAAAATTACAGGATGAGTATCTTCATATTCCCCTAAAAGTCTGGCAGCTGATACTGGGCTTTAGCTTTTTTAGAATCCTGCTGGCTCTCATATTACCGCTTACACCGCAAGAGGCATATTATTGGAGTTGGAGTCGCGATCTCTCGCTCTCTTATTTCGACCACCCCCCTCTGGCTACTTATAGCATCTGGTTGACCACCCTAATATTTGGTCAAACCATTTTTGGAATAAAGTTTGCCGCCGTTCTCTGGTTCCTGGGTATGAATATTATCTGGGCGCGTCTCGTTCAGGAGATGTTTGATAAAGCTGATCAGACATTTTGGACTTTGCTTGCCCTGAACGCCACCATCGTTTTTGAGCTTTATGGCTTTGTCATTTCTCCAGATACTCCGCTTCTGTTTGCCTGGTCTGCTTGCATATATGCACTTTGGAAACTTATCCAGACTGATAATCCGAAGTGGTGGTATCTCGCAGGCTGCTTTATGGGTCTGGCCTGGCTCGGTAAATATTCGGGCATTATGTTGGTTCCTTCAGTTTTCCTGTTTACCCTGGTCTCCAAGAAACAACGCAAATGGTTGCTTACCCCGCATCCGTACTTAGCTGTTGGGGTTTCAATCCTGGTCTTTGCCCCAGTCCTTATCTGGAATGCCCAACATGACTGGGTTTCCTTTGCGTTTCAAGGAAGCAGGCGAACCTCTGGCATGGGACATTGGGAATTACGCTTCGTCGGGGAGTTGTTTGGATCGCAATTTTTTATGCTAACCCCCTATCTCTTTGTGATGGTCTTCGCAACGTTGATTCGCTTCGGACGAAAGCTGTTTTCAGGGTTGGAAGACAAGATTTTGCTTTTATTCAGTAGTGGAATTGTCACTGCACTATTTTTCATTGCCATCAGTTTCCGAAGTCTGGTAAAAATGAACTGGCTGGCTCCAAGCTATTGGTCCCTAATTATTCTGGGAATTTACGTTGTGTTTCAAACACCTCACAAAATTCGAAGAATGAAGCTGGGTATTATTTCTTCACTAGTCTTCCTGGCAATAGGGATCGCAGTTGTGGCCCTACCTGATGTTCCTCTGGGAGAAGGGAATACCTGGAGTGGGTGGAAACAGGCTGCCCTAGAACTTGACGCCGTAAAGGATTCTTTGGAACAACGGGGTGAAAAGCCCTTCGTCTTTAGCACCAATTACAAGGCAAGTTCGCTCTCGAAATTTTATCTTAAGGATCAGCCAAGAACCTATGCTCAAGATATTATAGGAAAACCTGCGCTACAGTTTGATATCTGGCAAAAAGAAGAACACCTTTTGGGCAAAACGGGTCTTTTGATAGTGGATAATCGGAGAGAATACCGGTTCAAGCCAACACAAATAATTCCTTTTTTTGAGAGCATTAAAAAGGTGAGATCCATAGAAATTGAGAATTATGGCCAAAGCGTTCGCAAGATTGATATCTATCAGTGCATAACCTATAAGGGCATCAAGTAGGCGAGGTGATGGCGACAACGAAACAAATCATACCATTTGGTGCTTGGCAATCACCTATATCAGGAGAATCCCTGGTTCAAAGTAGTCTGAGGCTTGGTCAAATTCAAATTGATGCTGATCGGGTGATCTGGACTGAGGGTAGACCAAAAGAGCACGGTCGAACTGCGCTAATGTCCTGGTCTCTAAACCAGGCAATACATGAACTGAGTCCCCCTAATGCGGATGTAAGAACCCGGGCGCATGAATATGGTGGGGGTGCGTTCCTGGCAGCCTCATCCAGGCTATTCTATATCGAAAACAAAGATCAACAGATCTATGAAATTCTTGAAGACGGAAGCCCTTTAAAAATTAGTAATGACAAGGATTTCAGATATGCTGACGCCGTTTATGATGATCAGCGCAAACACCTCATTGTTGTAGGGGAGGACCATTCCAATCCTGACCATGTAGAGAATATGTTATTGAGAATTAGTCTTGACAAAATGCATGCATCAAGCATTATTGCTAAAGGTCACGATTTTTATTCAAATCCTCAGTTAAGTCCAAATGGAACCCAATTGATATTCTTGAGTTGGGATCATCCCAATATGCCCTGGGATGGGACTCAATTATGGATGGGTGACCTGGACGAAGCGGGTAATCTGCTCAATCTAGTGGCCATCGCTGGTGGCCAGCACGAATCGATTTTCCAACCGCTATGGGACCCAAATGGTAACATTTACTATATATCTGACAAATCAGATTGGTGGAATATTTATGAATATTCTCCAGGTGGAACACGATGTGTTCTCAATCTGAATGCAGAATTTGGTTTACCCCAGTGGGTGTTTGGAATGAGCATGTATTCAGTATTGAGTTCAGAAAAGTTAATTACCAGCTTTCGGGATAGCAATGGCTCGCATTTGGCTCATCTGGATGTGAGCAGTGGAAAGCTTGAAGCCATTGAGCTACCCTATACAGACATCGACCAGCTTCATTCTGAAGGAAATCTCATCACCTTCATCGGAAATTCGCCAGGCCGACCTGGATGCATCCTAAGCATGGAAAAGGATACTGGCATCCTTCACGAACTGCAGAGGTCTGCTGAAACCGATCTTCCAGAGTCCTATATTTCTAAACCGCAATTGATAAGTTTTGAGACTGCTCCCCATGAAATGAGCTTTGCCTGGTATTATCCACCGCGCAACCCGACATACAATGCAGGAACTGGGGAAAAACCCCCACTCATCGTTTTAAGTCATGGAGGTCCAACCGCATATAGCTCGTCAGCCTTCAGTCTCTCCATTCAATTTTGGACAACCAGAGGTTTTGCCATAGTCGATGTGAATTATAGCGGCAGTACCGGTTATGGACGCAAATATCGTGAACGACTGAATGGTGCATGGGGGATTCGCGATGTTCAGGACTGCACAGCCGCTGCACAATTTCTCGTAAAAGCAGGATATGTTGATGGTGATAGATTGATAATTAAAGGGGGGAGTGCTGGAGGATTCACAACCTTGGCAGCCTTGACTTTTACTAATGTGTTCACCGCTGGGGCCAGCTATTACGGCGTTGGAGATTTAACCTTACTTGCCAGAGATACTCATAAATTTGAGAGCCGCTATCTGGATAATCTTGTTGGCGCTTATCCGGCAGAACTGCAAAAATATCATGACCGATCTCCACTGTTTCATGCAAGTAAATTGAAATGTCCTGTAATATTTATGCAGGGCCTGGACGATCCTGTGGTTCCCCCGAATCAAGCAGAAAGCATGGTCGCAGCACTAAAGGAAAATGGAATTCCAGTAGCCTATCTCCCCTTTGAGGGAGAATCTCATGGCTTTAGACAGGCTTCAACCACAATAAAGGCAATTGAATCAGAGTTGTATTTTTACTCCAGAATTTTCAATATAGAGATCACTGACAAGCTGAAGCCAATTGAAATATTCAATCTAACATAGCATAGAATAAATTGGGTTGTTCGAATGGGTATTTTGGAGAATAAAAAAACTGCAATAATGAGACATTTTTGAACCGTGTTTGTTCACGGTGGGCACCGCCCTTAAAGATCAGACTTCCTTGATTTCTCCGGGGAGAAAAAGGCCTGCCTTAGCAGCAAGGAGATTGGGTTCCCGATTGATAGTTCTCGTTCAAAAAATGCGCATCATCATTGCAGTTAAAGATTCAAAATCGACCAATATAATTTCGTCGATGCAGCAAAGTTAGCGCAGGAATACCTCGTCTCCTAGATCAAAAAGAAGTTCGGTTAAAAACCGATTTTAAAAAATTACGCGATCAGAAAGGTCAAATCTCAGAGAGGACGTTTTCGCCTTCAGACTTGGCTATAATTACTGCACCCATGGTATCACTGGTCACATTAACAACTGTGCGAAACATGTCCAGAGGGCGATCCACTGCCAGCATTGTTCCGACAATGATAGCAGCTTGGGGGTGATTTCCCAAACCCACGGCATCCAACACGATAAAGATCATGACAAGTCCAGCTGAAGGAATCGCTGCAGCTCCTACTGAAGCAAGAAAAGCAGTTATGACTACAATTAATTGTTGAGTAAAGGACAAATCAAACCCGAGTGCCTGGGAAATGAATAATACCCCGGCACATTCATAAAGGGCAGTGCCATCCATATTGATGGTTGCTCCTAGTGGTAGAACAAAGCTGGTCACTTTATTTGAGACGCCGGCACGATTTTCAACACAATCCATTGTGACTGGCAATGTAGCCCCAGATGAGCTGGTCGAAAAGGCTGTCGCCATGGCGGAGGCGATTGCTTTGAAATGCCTTAATGGATTTATCCTTGTTAGTAACCAGAAAACTAATGGGAGCACCACAAAGAGATGAAGAGTGAGTCCAGTGGCGATAGTTACTAGGTACCAGCCCACAGCTCTGAAAAGTTCAAACCCTGTGCTGGCAACTGCTTGGGAGATCAATCCGAAAACACCGAGGGGTAGAAACATTATGACGCCTTGGGTCAGCTTCATCATAACCTGAAATAGGTTATCGAAAAATTCATGAACCTGCTTGTATTGTTTTTCAGGTAGGGCAGTAATTGCCATTCCTAATACGATGGAGAAAAAGATTACTGCGAGGACATCTCCATTAGCAGCAGCCTTAATTGGATTGGTGGGGATCATGCGAATTA
Source organism: Fidelibacterota bacterium (assembly GCA_013202385.1). Taxonomy (GTDB): domain Bacteria; phylum Fidelibacterota; class UBA8477; order UBA8477; family JABMPR01; genus JABMPR01. The sequence continues at coordinate 26,291 of JABMOT010000079.1, read as the reverse complement.
ATATGTTCCCAAGACTTCCTGGTTGACTGAGACTGGACGGATCAAAGCCCTGCCCACCTGCATTAATATCAACACCCACGCCAGGTTGAATAATATTTGTAAGGGTAAGACCGATGATGATTGCCAACATTGAGGTCAAAAAATAGTAAGCAAATGTTTTTGCTCCGAGCCTCCCCAGGCTTTTATTCTCGCCAATTCCAGCAACACCTGATGTGATTGAGAAAAAAATCAGTGGCACAATAACCATTTTTAATAAACGCATAAACATGTCACCTAGTGGGGCAACATTCATGGCTTTCTCACCCAAAACCAGAGCGTAAACAATACCTGCTCCCATGGATATGAAAACTTTCCAGTACAATTCGAGCTTCCAAAATTTCATGAATGCTTGACGCAGAATCGACATATAATTTTCCTTCTCGAGTTATTCAGATAATTGTACCGTAGCACAATATAGCTGGATGGGCTTGGAATACACCTTTCAAATTATGAATTGACTGAATCGAGGTGGCTAAAAAAAACATTGCTTGAATACTAGATTAGATTTAGTTCATCAGCGGGGAAGAAAAGGAATAGCGGTGTTTGTTGTTGTCGTATTATTGGTAACCTCCATTCTTTATGGATACGTCGGTGCCAGAGTAATTGCACCCTTCGATATATCAGGACCTGGTCTGCTCATTTTTTGGGGGATCGTTATATTTTTAGCGATTACTCCCATAAGTGGTATGGTTTTGAGAATCAGAGGGTCTGAGAACACTTTTAATGATATTTTACTTTGGGTAGGATTTACAGGTATGGGTATTTTTTCCCTGGCCTTTGTTACCTTTCTGGTTCGTGATCTGTCCTGGATCACCGGATCTCTCTCCATAAAATTAATTTCTTATTTTTCTGACCAGGAAAGTCAGTCCTTTCAAATGGATCCGGAGAGGCGACAATTTTTGCTCATGTCGATGAACATTGCTATCGTTGGATTCACAGGCCTGTTGGGAGGATTTGGATTATTCCAGGCTACCAGACGACCCAATATAATCAAACAGCCCATAACAATAAACACGCTACCCGAATCATTGAATGGTTTGAGAATTGTTCAAGTTTCTGACTTGCATATTGGACCTACAATCAAGGCTGATTATGCGAGAACCGTTGTGAATCTAGTAAATGAATTGAATGCTGATCTTATCTTTTTTACTGGCGATATGGTCGATGGATCTGTAGACCATCTGACGAATGACGTTGAGCCCCTACGAGAAATGAAGGCCAAACACGGGAAATATTTTGTCACCGGGAATCATGAATACTATTCAGGAGCTGATCGCTGGGTCGAAAAGGTTAGAGAGCTTGGGATGACTCCCCTTATGAACGAGCATGTCATCTTAAATATTGACGGTGAATCGCTTGCCATTGCTGGCGTCACAGATTTAATGGCTCATCGCGTAATAAAATCCCACCAGAGCGATCCACAAAAAGCGGTCGCTGGTATTCCAGGAAACATACCCACACTATTGCTGGCACACCAACCAGGGAGCGCAGACCAAACCAATGGTCTGAAGATTGATCTCATGCTTAGTGGACATACACACGGGGGGCAGTTCATTCCCTTCAACCTTGCATTGGCTAGAATTGAAAAATATCCAGCAGGTCTTTATCAGCACGGGGAAATGCAAGTGTATGTTAACCGAGGCACCGGCTATTGGGGTCCACCACTACGTTTAGGAATCCCCTCAGAGATCACCCTTGTCGAGCTTCACTCCAAACAAAAAAGTCTTAGCTAATTACTCAATATTACTTGAACTAAAACACCCCCGATTTCCGGGGGTGTTTACGATGTACTTCTACAGGGAGGAAGAAGATTTATTTACGAGGCGATCGATCGTGACGGCGTTCACCTTTACATTGGTTCCCCTGACCTCGCTCACCGAATTCTGGCTTGCGATGCATTTTCATGCGAAAAACCTTATACTGTTCCTCACTGAGTATTTTTCGGACCTCTAGCTGATGATCCGCTTTTGCTTTCTCAATGGCAATTCGAGCAGCTCCAACCTTGTCAATTTGGGCAAATATTTTTTTTCTGTTGGGCTCATCAGCCAACTTTAACTGTTTTACCTCAAGCATCTCAGTCTTTAAGGTTGCCTGGAGATTTATCATCGCTTTTTCATGGCTATAGCGGAGACCCTCCATTTGAGTCTGCTGATCGGGGGTCAGTTTTAAATTTTCTGAGAATTGTTCGGACTGTGCCATGTGCTTCCTGGAGCCCATATCCGGTTGCGAAAATGCTGGGATTGCCAATACTAGGATCAAAAATGAAATCAGGGACCATTTCAGTGTTGCTTGTTTCATACTATTTCCTTTCAGTGGGTCAGTTTAAAATTCTGTAAGTTTAGACATCAGCGTTTCTAGAAAGTTAAGAGGATCATAATTATTGTATCGGAGCTGACATTCAGTGTTAGATTTTAGGTGTTCATTCACATATTTGGAAAGGCGTGAACCATGCTATTAGCGAATGGCAACATCTACTTAGACCATAATGCCACGACTCCCCTTGATCCTCGTGTGCTCGAGGCAATGGAACCCTATCATGGAACACATTTTGGCAACCCGTCAAGCAACCATGCCATGGGAAAACATAATCGTGAAGCTATTGAATTGGCTCGTGAACAGGTTGCAGCATTGTTACGTTGTCATACAGGTGAAATTATATTTACATCAGGGGGCTCTGAATCAAACAATATGGCCCTAAAGGGTATTGCATCCCGTAGGGCTTCAAGGGGCCAGCACATCGTCGTTTCAGCCATAGAGCATCCGGCGATCATGCAAGTGGTCAACTATCTTCAACATCAGGGTTTCAGAATTTCATATTTGCCAGTAAATGAGCAGGGAGTAGTTAGTCCCGATGATTTAAGGGAGATCATCACCTCAAAAACCATACTGGTTTCTGTCATGCATGCCAACAATGAGATCGGTAGTATTCAACCCATTCGAGAATTGGCGGAAATTGCCCGAGCAGTGGGGGCAGTATTTCATACAGATGCAGCTCAATCAGTGGCAAAAATCCCAGTTCATGTTAATGACCTGGGGTGCGATCTGCTTAGCTTGGCAGGACATAAAATTTATGCTCCCAAAGGAGTTGGCGTCTTATTCAGAAAGGGGAATTTGGATTTAGAGCCCCTGGTTCATGGAGCCAACCATGAAGGGGGTCTTCGTGCCGGGACGGAGAATGTGGCTGGGATTGTTGGCCTTGGAATGGCAGCTGAAATAGCCAACCAAAATTTGGATGATGAAATGGTCATCATTAAAAATTTACGAAACCGACTTCAGGCAAGTCTTAAACAAGCTTTCCCCGAGATACGTGTGAATGCGTCGGGTACATCACGCCTTCCAAACACCTTGAGCGTTAGTTTTAGTGAGCTCAAAGCTCTCGATATTCTGGCAGATCTTAATCATGTAATGATATCAGCTGGGGCGGCCTGTCATAGCACCGATGGAAAAGGTTCAGGAGTACTTGAAGCCATGGGTATTCCCTTGAATTATCAACTTGGCACACTAAGAATCTCTCTGGGACGTTTCTGTGAAGAATCTGATGTACACCTGGCTTCCACCATTCTCATTGAACGCGTAAAAGCATTGATAGAGGATTAGTAAGACGGGTTGAACTTAACTAAATCTTCTCTGAGCTGTCTAAAATCAGTTGAATTCTACATACTTGAAGGAATGCTTATGCCTCACCGAAAACTGTTGCTACTCATAATGCTTATGCTGTCTCTGAGTGCTTGCAGCACCAGCAAATATCTCATTCAACCAGCAGACAAGACTTTCCGCATAGATGGCGACCAGGTTGAGTGGTCTGGAAGATTTCAATTACCCAAAGGAGAATCTTTTGCTCTGGGATTGAGCTCCAATAAAAATTATCTCTACCTGGCGCTGGCCAGTATGGATAAGGATCTTCAACGTCAACTCGCTGTGAGAGGCCTTACACTTTGGCTGGATGTGAAGGGCGGGAAACGTCAGCACCTTGGAATCAAATATCAGAGAACGCTCCCCCTTGATAGGCGACAGCGTGATTCAGGGTCAAATTTTGAAAGAGGATCTGTGGCGGATCGCCGGGAACGGTTGTTTGAGAATCTCAGATTGCCTAATGGCGACCTTGATCTCATCATTATCAACGAAAAGGGCAGAGAACGACTCGGACCAGCAGATTTACTCGCTTCAGCCCAATCCAAGGATGGATCCATCTTTATTGAATACCAAATACCCCTTGTGCTTTTAGGCTCGGATTTTGATCCAAGAAAAGTGCTCGGTATCGGGATTGAATCCATCTTAGAACGACCTGATAGAACTGGCAATAGATCGGAAGCTATGGCTGGTGGAGGACACGAAGCCATGCAGGGTGGCAGGTCTGGGCGGCAGATGGGGGGAGGCCGATCTCAAGATGGAAATCGGTCAGGGAGTCCCAATCACGTTGGTGAAGATAACCTTGAAGTGTGGGTGAAGGCTCAATTTCCATTGAAATAGACCAATCGCACGAATTTGTCCTGAATAAACTCCGCCAAATGGTGGAGTTTTTTTTGAAACAAATCTTGGTATGATTACCAGATCAGTTTATTCTCGACGTGACAAATATTATCATAAAATTATAGGGTTGCCATGAAACGTCTAGTCAGGGAAGAACTTAAGAAATCTCAATATGCAGGAACACTCGCTAGTGATCACGGCCTAGAGAACCACGGCTTAAAATATTTAAATGATGTATTCTGGAATCTCTCAACCTCAGAACTTTACGAGGAAATCCTTGATAGAGAAGAAGGCAAAATTGCTCATAATGGTCCTCTCCTGGTATATACTGGAAAACACACAGCAAGGGCTGCGAATGACAAATTTGTTGTAAAAGAATCCTCAACCCAGGATGATATTTGGTGGGGGAAGCACAACAAGCCCTATACGATCAAAAAATTCGCAAATCTTTCTAATCGCCTCAAAGGGTATCTCCAGGGCAAGGATGTATTTGTTCAGGATTGCTATGTTGGTGCTGATGAAAATTATCAGATGCCAATACGCGTAATCACTCAAAAAGCCTGGCACAGCTTGTTTGCTCGCAACATGTTTGTGGTAGAGCGAGACGATGAAAAACTAAAAGCTCATGTGCCTGCATTCACTCTGATATCTGCCCCGGATTTTAAAGCTGATCCCGATTATGATGATCTCCATAGTGAAACGTTCATCATTCTTAACTTTGCCGAACGTCTGGCTATTATTGGTGGGTCGCTCTACGGAGGCGAGATAAAAAAATCATTTTTCACAATTATGAATTATCTGCTGCCCAAACGTAATGTGCTCACCATGCACTGCTCTGCAAATATTGGTGCTGCAGGTGATGTGGCTATTTTCTTTGGTCTATCTGGGACTGGAAAAACCACTTTGTCGGCAGATGTGAATCGTGGTCTGATTGGTGATGACGAGCATGGCTGGAGTGAGGATGGTGTTTTCAATTTTGAAGGTGGTTGTTATGCTAAGGTAATAAACTTGAATGCAGAGGCAGAACCCCAGATTTATGCCTGTACAAAAATGTTTGGGACTATCCTGGAAAATGTGGTTTTTGAAAGCCGGTTTCGTCACCTTGATCTGGACGATGCCATGTACACGGAAAATACCCGAGCCTCTTATCCACTGGATTTTATCAGCAATGCCATTCCAGATGCCAAAGGCGGACATCCCAAAAATATATTCATGTTGACCTGTGATGTGTCTGGCGTACTACCTCCAATAAGCAGATTAAATGCTGACCAGGCCATGTATCACTTTATTTCTGGTTATACATCCAAGGTTGGGGGTACTGAGATCGGTTTGGGTGCCGACCCGGTGAGCACATTTAGCGCCTGTTTTGGCGCGCCGTTTATGGTCCACCATCCCTATGTTTATGCTCAGTTGTTAAAAGATCGTATGCTCAAGCACAATGTCAGTTGCTGGTTAATCAACACTGGGTGGACTGGTGGTCCGTTTGGCATTGGAAAACGCATTAGCATTCAGCATACACGGGCTCTGTTAAATGCCGCTCTAAAAGGAGAACTGGACAAAGTAGAATATAGAACCGATCCAGTATTTGGCTTTGATATACCCAAGTCTTGTCCCGATGTCCCCGCTGAATTGCTCGACCCAATTACAACCTGGGCTGATAAAGCTGATTATCAGCGCCGATTCCTAAATCTTGCCAGTAAATTTGTCGAGAACTTCGAACAGTTTCACGATGGTGTAACACCGCAAGTCATTGCAGCGGGTCCGAAACTGTCTTCCGACTAGGGCAGAGAGCCTGAGAATTTAAGCTCTGGATGTATAGGGAAACACAGGCCGAGTAAGAGGGAAACCCATTTTTACAAAAGTGTTGTTTCCTGCAAGCGCTTTTGTTTCAATCTGTTCAATACCAAGTTTGTCTGTATGGAAATGAAATTCAACAGTTTGATCCGTATCCCGTACGATATAGGGAAGCAGCTGCTCGAAAGATGGCATCCTTTCACTCACAATATCAAATATATTTAAACAATTATTGTCCCTTTTGTAAAATATCAGACAATTCAGATCAGGGATTTCATAGATATTATTTTTCATCGTGTACAGGACGTGGAACATGAGCAGTTTGGCATTCATAATGCTGAAGATGTTTGAGATGGGAGTCCGGCTCTGTGCGTAAGAATAGATTAAGGCCAGGTCTTCCTGGTTATCGGGGTCCAAAGGAATACATCCTGGCTTCGCCAGAACGGAAGGAATTTTTATATGCTCCAGATACTCTTCGATTGGCTTGAAACCACATTTTTGGTAATAGGGGATGGCCTCATCATCCGCAAAAAGAAATACGCCTTCATGTTTGTTGTGAGCCCATTTGAGCCCTTCATCGGTAAGCTGTCTGCTTAAACCCTTGCGTCGCCATTTTTCATGGGTGCCAACACCGGATATTTGAACCAATCTGGTTGATTCTCCCTGGATAATAGCATCCAATAAGTAGACGCAAACGCTAGAAATGACCTCAGATCCATTGAACAAAGAGAATGGCGTGTATCGGTCATCCCAAAATCCTTGAGATTCCCAAACAGAAAAATCCAATCCATGGATATCCAGGATAAATTTCTTGAATGCATTACGTGCCTCGCGATCATCCCAGTATTGTGTTCTTAAGTCAAGATCCATTTTGATTTTGTATACCGATTTAGCGGGTCAACAACCAAAGTATTCTATCGTAAGATAGAAGGTAGTGCAGGATGACCGTAGCACCCAGAATCCACCACAAATTTGAGTATCCAAGATCAAAAAGTGCCAGGGAAGCTAGAGTGAAGAATAGTAATTCCAGGCACAGTCGGATCGACCCGGACACGATAATGGGTGCAGTTCCAGAACGACTGGGATCCTCTGGCACAGCAAAAGTGCCCCATATTACGGCAAATATTAAAGGGATTCCCACGGATAATAAATATCTAGTCCAGTTATCTGAGTGTTTCCAGCCCCATGAACTCACAGCAGATAGAGCTGAAAGCTCAAGCAGAAATCGGAGGGCCAAATTTAGAGGGTGTGACCCCACTTCTTACCTTGTAACCCCATCGTCTGCTGTGAAAAAATTGAGGATGGCTAGCATGATTTCATCTCTGTTTTTCTCCGTCACAATGGTTTCGAAGGGGAAGCCAAAAATGATAATATTTGCTTCGCCCGTGTGTGCCACAGCTGCACTGGTATTATTTTCTAAGTATCTGAGAATCGTTTTTGACCCGGATCCAAAAGCTTCGATTGCGTCAGGTGACTCGACCTTGTATAAATCTGATCGGAAATTAGTATTGAATTCGAACGTTTGATCGACAGGAAAGAAATCTGATGCTATTGAAAAGACGCCACCTGTTTTAACAGCATGGTCAGTTCGAAAATTATACTTTAATACTTCCTGGCCAAATTTTATATCCAGTGTATCATTAGAATTGTCAAATAGGTCGCTGCCCACATATGCACCAGAGATGAATAGATTTCCACCGGTTTGGCAAAATTTTGTGATTTCATATTGAAGTGCTTTTGGAAATGCTCTGAATTCCCGCTTTACAGAGGATTTTGGACCTGAGACTTCCTTCTCCTCTCCCAGAATTAAGTCGAGATATTTATAATTAGTAATATCAATCGTTCCATCCATGACAGCTTCATCGCTGGTTGAAACAAATGAATATCCGGCTGCCCTGATTGAGCGCCCATGCGCATATACAAAATCGAAAGTATTCCCGGCGATGATCCTGGTTTCATAGTCACCATAGCTGGATCCGTGACCTGGAGCATCATCATCGAGCCAGGGTGAGTCAGCCAGAAAATCATATTGGGTCCCTATGTAATTGATATCGTATTTATCAGGAACCCCCTCATCCCAAAAATCGGCAAAGCCCAGATATTCAGAAGTCTCGAGAGTGGCTGCTGCTGAAATACGATCGAAACCGTTTACGATCAAGACCGGGTCCTTTCCATTTGGGACCCTGCATATGGACAGAATCTCTGAGGGGAAGCTCTCACCACCCTCATTTACCGCAGTGACCTTAAAACTATAAATAACACCCGAGACAATCGAATCGATGATTGAATAGGAATAATCTACAAGAACCCCATTGTCAAAAGCTTCATCTTCAATGCGCGTATAGAGGATATATTTTGTTGGTATCGCTGTCTCTTCGAGCAGGTCAATCACCGGTTCCCAACTCAAGAAAACTTGTCCTGCCTCATTGAATCTTGCCTGAAAGTGCGAGACGGGAAGTGGCTGGATGGTATAATCAGTTTGCCATTGGCTGGCCAAAAATTTCACCATACCCTTATATATGGAACGGCTGGCGTCAAAACGAAATCGTGGATCCAGGGCAAACTTCATATCTAAAAAATTATGGTGAGACAATAGCTCCAACAAAACGGAGGGTACATTTGGTCGCGAACTTTCACTATAGCCTCTGTCCCATAACATGCGTCTGGTCCAGGCTGGATCGTATTTCCGTTGGATATCATCAACGAGTTGCGTTTGGATAATATCTGCGAAATCACGATTGGCCAGGCGAGACATACCGTCAGGGAAATTTAAGGAATCATCAAATCCCTCTGTGCTGTAGATGGAAAGTGTGCCAATGACGGTATCATTCCTTGTGAACCCTGCATCAGTGTGAAAGGCGAAAGAAAGATCGACGGGAATTTTTAAACCCTCAGCCATGCGATCACGATTGGGTCCGTAGGGCGCTCCCCTCAGGTAGTTTACCCATTCAGCCCGGCATTGATAGTCATCCTTATAATCGCTTGATTCCTTATTAAAACTATACACAAGGGTATCGGGCATTCCAGCGTATTGCAGATAGTAACGTGCGGCTTCAGTGAATCGAGGTCGACCGCTAACCTGTCCATTGCGAGCCACATTGCCAATACCTCCCCCAAAGCGAACAGCGTCAGCGCTAACGAGCTTCCCACTTTCACTGCTTAAGTTTGTGAGTTCAACCCTTTCAATATCTAAATTGGGTGAGTTTCGAAAATCGAAAGCCCCGAGATAGATCCATGTGCCTCCACCCATCTGCTGATTGACCAGAAAATCGGTTTTACCCCCGGCATGGTACACTGAATAATGTGCGTCTGTAACGTTGGAATCAGAGGAAGCATATGAGATATAAATGCCGTAAGTGCCGGGTTCTGTGACTTTGGGTAGCCAGCGAATTTTGGCCGTGGCAAGCGTGTCGGCGTAGATAGAGCGATAAGTGCCAGACTTGAAGGGGTTATCGCCAGCTTCGTATGGTGGACTTCCAATGGCAAAGCCTGAATCTGTCGGTGTATACCAATCATTGGTTGCGTCGGCGTACTCTTGATAAGAATTTTTTGTCAAAGGAGCATCATTGTCGATGACAATCTCATTGGTCTGGGTATCTCGTTCCCGGGGCATAAAGACTTGTGCCCCGGCATTTTCCAACATGGGGACCAGATACTGGAGTGTAAAGGACATGGGCAATAAATCTTCCACGGTTTGGAAAACGCGCGCCCTTTGCCATTCCCAGCGATCCAATTTTTGCTCATAATACCACCCATGGCTGTGCCATAAGGCAATATTTCGATTATACAATCCCTGGTTGGGCTGCCAGGGTTTGCTCATATTTCGAATGAGCGGATAGGATCGTGTGTTTGGGAGAGGCATTCGTGAGTGGTCATATGTGCGCTTGCTGCTTCGGTAAAAATTGGGAATGAGTTGTTCAATGGGTCTCCCTGCAACGGATATGTTGATGGAATATTTGGCAAATTTGCGACCGAGCGAGTTTTTGAATTCGGTATAGATAGCCGCAGAGTTTTCCTCACGGATGGGGATATTTCCGAAAGCCTGGTTCAGGGAAATGTCAATTTTCTGCAGCTTAGTTGAAATGATGATTGTATCGATTTTGCAGTTGCGAAAAAACTTTACCGGGAGTCCACTATGAATTCCTTTTTGCAGAGAAGCCTCAACAGCCTGATAGGCGTGGCGCGTTGCTCTGTCCATTTTTGAATAGTCGTAGCGACTATCAATTTTTGTTGAGCTACATGCGAGGAATACGAGTGGCACGAGCAGAAAATAATTCTTGATTTTGAACATGATGTGAGACTCCAATGATTCGATGGATAACATAAAAATTATGGCGATGATTTCAATCAGTCAAAGTGTAGGGGTGGCATTAATAAGCCAGGTGTATTTATGCTCCCAATTGAAGTACATTTATAAATTTCCTAGAAGCTTGATCTGGGAACGATCCCGACGGGCGAGTCCGGAGGTCTTTCCCGATATATAATTTGGCGTCCAGGAGGTCTGACATTAAAAGGAAAAACCAACACTGACACCTGTTCTTGGACCGGACCAGTCAGCCGTCGCTTCGCGGTTGTGCACTCGAAGTGTAGCCTCTTTGTTGCTTGTGAAATGCAGCGGTCTCGAGAAACATTGTTGGAAGCCCAGGTTTAGACTAATCGAGAGTCTAGAAAGTACAGCTGTGGTAGAAATCCCAGGTTCGATCCCAATACCGATAGATTTTAACGTGAATTCGTCTTTAAGACCTTCATCAAAAACGGTTATTTCATTCGAAAAATGCAAATTAGAGAATATCCCAGAAAGTTGAAGGTAGGATTCGAATTTCAATTTCCCCCGATTAGAAACAGTCCATATATTTTTGAAGCCAGCAGCTTCTGAGTTTACAAATATATCGATTAATATTGACCCGGAATAATCACTATAATGCAATCTCGCTCCTGTGGAACGGTGTTGCCATACCAGTCCGATCTGGTATTTAGGCGTGATATATTTTAGCAGTTGAATTTGGGTAGTGTAATAGGCCGGGAAGTCACTGGTTGCCTCAAGTGCGATTCCTTCAGCGGCATAATCCCCAATGATTTCATCAAGTAAATCGTGGAGATCAGTCATTTTATAGCTACCCTGACCGATTGACGCTCGGATTGATAATTGGGAAAAATTATTTGCATATAATATTGGCACCAAACCAAACACAAAAATCAAGTGATAGAATTTCATTTTCATCATCAGTCATTTTCGCTGTCTGGCAATGGCAAGTAAAAATTGTTGCAATACAAATTTGAATGATATAGGGAATATCTTCCAAAGGATTGTACTGGAATCTCAAATAATCTGACACCGGAATCAAGATTATAAATGAGATATTTTTCATTCTCGCGACAATGACCACCCAGATACCCAGTGGCGGGGTCCATCATCGGATAACGGAGAAGTTCTGGTGTTGCTATTTCCCTGATATTCAAGAAGCCAGATGACTGATACACAGAAATATTATTGGCATTTATCACAATTAATTGAGACCCATCATCTCTAAAAATGCCCGGACCACCAAGGTTGGCAATGAGTGTTCTGGTGTGGTCTCCGATTGAATAAAGTGATTCATACGCAATCAGGTATTGTCCATCTCCTGAGATTGTTGCAATCGTGGCATATCCTTGATTAAAGGTCTCATACCAGACTGGGTCATTCATATCGAGTAAGACCACGCCTGCTCCCCAGTTTTGATTGTTTGTTTCGCGAAAACTAGGAAAAGCGATAGAATTTGTGTTGGAAACAGAGATACCATTATTCATCCCTCGACCATTGTATCCCAGCAAGGAGTTGGTTGTAAAAATTTCCTCAACACTTAGGCTCAGCGGATCAACCTTGAGTAAATATCCCTGATCCTGCCAAAACCGAAGTAGATAGGCAATTTCACCATTTGGTGATATTCCAAAGCAGAAGTACGCTGCTTCCGATTCTATTGGAAGTGACGCCAGTGTTTGAAAAGTGCCTGCCTCAAGACGTCGTAATTCACCATAACTATATGTATAGAAGGATCCGAGTGATTCATTGTAAACCAGTTTGCTCAAATTTTCAGTTCGCACGCCAATAAATTTTTCAATGGTATCCAAAACTGAAAAAATCGGAGACCCAAGCACCTCAGGTTTCGTTTCCAGAATATACTCGATCTCATCTCCAAATTGAGCCGAGTTGTCAATAACGACAGTATCTAACATGTCTGTGGTCTCGAATATTTTATCCCCATCCCGATACAGGGTATATCTGCCAAAATTTTGTTCAAAAGTACAAGCATTCCATCTGAGTTCAATTGCACTTAGGTAAATGTCCTGGGTGTCCAGGAAACCAGGTTTTGCTGTCTGAAAGTGAAAAAAGTCGCCCATCCCGGGTCCGTTTTCAGTCACCAGGATAATGCGATAATAGGCATCACCCCCTAGATAGGAGGGATCAATAAAGACAGTATCCATGGGATTTCCCAGGGTCGCTATTTCGGTTTCAGACATGTATGAAGTACCGACATTCTTTCCGCGCATCAACCGATAGCGCATAAAGGGTCCTCCATTATACTTATTCCACATGAGACTCAGCTGGTTGTTACTTACAGATATGTCAACAAACTCAATGGGTGCAGGCGGCTCATTGTCAATTATGCAGGGGATCGCAAGTTCAAAAATTAATTTTTCTGCGCCAAAAATATCAGCAAGACTTCCTGTGCCGGAATTGGCATAGCCGAAGATGCTGAATAGATAGGTAGCGGATGGATACTGCTTCGAATTAAAAAAGAACGATCCCTGAGCCTGCCCCGAGGTATATATTAAATCATCCCCGAGATAAAACTCGACCAGCTCCAAACTGCGGTTTTCAAGTGAAAATGAATAGTCCATTTGTTTGGTGCCCCAAACATAGATTTCTTCAACAGCATTATTAATATTGATGGAGATTGATGGTTCTTCAATGATGATTTCGCGATGATTTGTACCGGTTGGGGTATACTCACATCCGTTGAGGAAGATGATAGTCAGAGCACTAGTTACCAGAATATTTCGCAAATTCATTAGCTATTTTTGAGAACGGTTTTTTTGGGGAGGGGCAGCCAAGCTGTTTCGCGACCACCTCTGTCAGATTCTAGTATTCTGACCCCATTCAGGTGTAATTGAATCCTTTATTTGTCATAATTATGTCGATCGTTTGTATGAATATTGCCCATTCTTCAATAAAATCAACAGAAAGCTTGAACTATTGTGTAAAAGATTTTCCAGAGATTTAATGTCTGGTGGTACATAAATCAGTAAGGTGAAATGAGGATATAGAGTGATCTCATGATATTTTTTGGAAAGTTGGATGAATTTTGTTGCTGGACCCATTCCGACCTGAGTGTCGGGACGACTGACGGCGCAGCACTTTCCCTAGTTGGATCGCAGGCGAATGGTTAATTCAAGCTTATTTTTGAATAAAAAAAAGCTCCTGTTTTCTTAGGAGCTTTCTGCGGGACCGACCGGGCTCGAACCGGCGACCTCCGGCTTGACAGGCCGGCGTTCTAACCAAACTGAACTACGATCCCAAAAGTATCAAAGGGTTTTGTCTTTTTTTTTGTATAAAATGGCTATGGGGATAATCACCAGATAACCAAGCAGTAATACAATGGGCGAAACTGACAAGGATTGGACACTGTTCAACTCACCAGTTCCCATCAGAATGTACCCAAGTACAATGACAAATAACCCAGCTATAAAAAGGATATAATTGGTTCTCGTAAATGGTAACTCAGAGAGCCAGTGTTTGATGTCGTTATTTCCTTCACTTCTCATAGCGCGGCGAATATAGTCGGTGAAGAATAGGCGCGCAAATAAAAATCATTTCATCGTCAAATATTTACCATCGTTGACATGCCAAAAGCCCCCTTCTATATTGATGGACTCAAAGAAGGAAAATGAGCTTGCAAAATATCCTCCAATCTCTACGCACATTTCTGATCATCCTCACATTATTGGGGATCACAACCCTTTACATCATTTTTGATGCAAGACCTGCAAAAGGAAATGTAGAAGCGTCGGAAATCATTATTCGCGAAGGGTCTTCGTTAAGCCTGATAGCTAATCAATTGCATGACGCAGGTATTATCTCATCGCCAGCCGCTTTCAAGATGGCTGCCCGTCTGTTGCAGCGAACGCGATCTATTTATCCTGGCTCCTATGTTGTTGCAACCGGGTTGAGCAACAGCGAGGTCATAGCAGCGTTGGCACATGCAAGAGCAGTAGAAATAAACATTACAATAGCGGAGGGTTTGCGATCCGACGAAATTATCGGATTACTCAGCCAGCGTTTGAAATTGGACTCTCTCAAGATGGCTACTCTACTCACAGATTCGACCCTTTTGACGATTGCCGGAGATGGTTTTAGCCACCTGGAAGGCACTCTATTTCCAGAGACCTACAGATTCCTTGAAAATAGTGACGAGAGAATGGTCATTCGAAAACTGGTAAAACATTTTAGAGATAGTATCAATCCTGAAATGATAGAACAAGCCAAAAGCTTGGGATTTAACTTGCAACAGCTCATCACCCTTGCGTCACTAGTGGAAAAAGAAACTGCGCGTGAAGATGAACGCCGACGGGTTTCCTCTGTTTATCATAATCGCATCAAAAAGAATATGCTCTTAGGATGTGACCCAACCATCGTCTATATGCTGGTGCGTCGCGGAGAGTGGAACGGGAATATTCAGCGGAAACACTTTTCGATCAAAGACCCTTACAATAGCTATTTATATCGCGGTTTGCCTCCCGGACCTATCGCCAATCCTGGATTGGCCAGTATTAATGCGGCATTGGATCCGGAAGAAACTGAATATCTGTATTTTGTTGGGAAAAATGATGGTACTGGTGCCCATGATTTTTCAAAAACCCTCCGCGAGCACAATAATAAGGTGAATCGCTATCAACGACGGAGCTCCACGCAATGACCAATATTCTAGCAGGCTTAAACCCTCAACAACAGGCTGCAGTACAAGCTCTTGAAGGTCCAGTGTTAATATTCGCTGGGGCTGGTAGCGGTAAAACACGGGTCCTAACCCATCGGATTGCCAATCTGATTTACAGTGGGAAAGCAGCACCCCATGAGATATTGTCAGTAACTTTTACCAACAAGGCAGCTGGTGAAATGCGTGATCGTATAAAAAAAATTCTGGGTGAAAATCTCGCATATGTCAACATGGGCACATTCCACTCGATTTGCGCCAGGATATTGCGCCAGGAAGCTCTCTATATTGGTTATGAACAAAGTTTCAGTATTTACGATGATGAGGACGGCCAAAAGGTGGTCAAGAAAATTTTGAAGGAGTTGAGCATATCCACCGATGTTATCAAACCCAATTCAGTATTCTACAACATTAAGCAGTTCAAGTCCCAGATGATTTTCCCCTCTGAAGCAGCCGATTTGGCCATGTCCACCTTTGACGATACGGTGGCAAAAATATATGCCATTTATCAGGCTGAGTTAAAGAATAGCAGTGCCATGGATTTTGATGATCTTTTACTCAAACCACTGGAACTTTTTGACAAAAACCCCCACATCCTGAAAAAATATCAAGAGCAATTTAAATTCATTATGGTGGATGAATATCAGGATACCAATAAAGCACAGTTTCTTTTTGTCGAAGCTCTGAGCCATATCCATAAAAATCTATGCGTTGTTGGTGATGATGACCAGTCCATATATGGCTGGCGTGGCGCTGACATCGGGAACATTTTAGATTTCAGGCAGAATTTTCCCGGAGCTCAGATTTTCAAGCTGGAGCAGAATTATCGTTCGACAAAAACCATCCTGTCAGCGGCTTCAGCAGTGGTCGCGCTTAACGAAAAGCGGGCACCAAAGGAATTGTTCACTGAGTCTGATAAAGGCGAGTTAATAAAGGTGCTCGAAGCCAGAAATGAATTGGATGAGGGTAGACTGATCGTAGATGAGATTCAGTCTGTCTGTCGTGGTAATAAGCATGGCTTCCAGGATGTTGCTCTATTATATCGGACCAATGCCCAGTCTCGACCTCTGGAAGATGTCTTGCGTCGTAACGGGATACCTTATCAAATAATTGGTGGCACAAAATTTTACGATCGACTCGAAGTTAAAGACATCCTCGGCTATTTCCGATTAATCGTGAACCCCCTTGATAATGTTAGTTTTATGCGAATAATTAACAAGCCCACTCGGGGAATAGGGAATACCAGTCAAGAAGCGATCGTCGCGTTCGCATCTAATCAGGGCATTTCACTTTTCAGTGCCGCTACAAGAGCCCAGGAATATGGCTTGCCTTCAAGAGCTTTTCATCGTGTTATCGATTTTGTCCAACTCATAAGTAAATACTCCAGCTTGCTGAATGAATTAAATCTTGAGGAATGGGCTCGCGTATTTGTGGATGAAATGGGGTTTGTCAATATTTACAAGGTTGAAGGAACCGCCGAAAGTGAAGTTAGAATCGATAACATCTACGAATTGTTATCAGCAATTTCGGAATATTCTCAAAGGGCTGAAGTGCCGAGTCTCACGGGGTATATGGAGGAAATCGCTCTTCTTACGGATATAGATAAATTTAACCAGGATAAACAGCAGGTTACTTTAATGACTCTACATAGTGCCAAAGGATTGGAATTTCCAGTAGTTTTCCTGACTGGAATGGAGGATGGACTCTTCCCTTTGCAACGTTCAATTGAAGAACCGGATGCTCTGGAAGAGGAGCGAAGACTTTTTTATGTAGGCTTGACACGCGCGATGGAGCGTGCATATTTAAGTGGTGCCCAAATGAGACAGCGCTATGGGGAGACAATGTACAGTCGACCTTCGCGTTTTCTTGAAGAGATACCTGCAGATTTACTTGATTATTCAACGAGAAGCATTAGCGATTATGCCCATGAGGACTATCGCCGGAAACCAGGAGTGATATTGACCCGAAGTAAACCTACAAAGCCAGTTGCCAAAACACCTGCTAAGCACACGACTCGTATGCGAAAAGCAATGGGCACCCTAAATCAAAGGGAGTCTGGCTATTATGAAGCAGGTATGCAGGTTGAGCATAAGATCTTTGGCAAAGGAAAAATTCTCATTGTTGAGGGCGCGGGACCGGAAGCGAAGGTTACCGTAATGTTCCAAGGAAACGTAAAGAAGAAACTCATTGCCAAATTTGCCAATCTTGATGTCACAGATTAGACAATTCTTATATCCAGCATTGGTTTGCATGCAAGGATAATTTAGATAGCACACTCGATCACCCTCCTCCAACAATCCTGAAAAAATAAGACTAATCTATAATTTTAAATCTAAATGAGACTTATTTGCACTTGCGCAAATGAGAACCATTCTTATTTTTCCGGAAGAGGAGGTAGGTTTATGTCTGCAAAAGAAAATCAAGCGTTAAAACAAGTGCTCCGCGAGCATGAGCTAAAGGCCACTTCACAAAGGATTGCCCTATTGAAGTTGCTGAATGGCGCCATAGAACATTTTGATGCTGAAGAAATTTATTTGGAGCTGCGCAAACGTCAAAAAAATGTCAGCCGTGCAACAGTCTATCGCAGTCTTGAAGCCCTTGTTGATCAGAAATTGGTTAACAAATTGGATTTTGGTGATGGCCGAATGCGCTACGAACAGAGTAAGGGTGAGGATGAACATCACGATCATCTTATCTGTGAATGCTGTGGAAAAGTGATTGAGTTTTTTAATCTGGAAATGGAAGCCCAGCAGTTGGCTGTCTGTGAAGAGCACAATTTTTTTCCCTCAACACACACCATGCATATCTTTGGCACATGCGCTAATTGTCAACACATCCAAACCCATGCTCAGTTGGCATCTGACTCAAATTGAAATTCTTACTGGAAATACAATAAATGTTTAACTCTAAAAGACCTCGGCACCAACTATCAAAGGCCATTGAGGGAGATCTCCGATTGAGCGACCTCAAGCCTGGTGAAAAAGGTCGTATTCAGGAAATTGGCGGTAGTGAACAATTTAGACAGCGTCTGATAGAAATGGGACTCACGAGAGATGCTGAAATCTGTGTCGATAAGTACGCTCCCCTCAGAGATCCGCTTGAACTGATTATTAGAGGATATCATTTATCACTCCGTGGTATGGATGCCCAAAAAATTTCAGTGGAGCGCATTAGCTAATATGAGTTTTAATATTGCCATTGCAGGAAATCCAAATTGTGGTAAAACGACTATTTTCAATGGCCTTACCGGTGCAAGACAACACGTTGGGAATTGGCCAGGAGTCACAGTCGAGAGAAAATCAGGTCATTATTCATTCGCCGATCAAAGATTTGATGTAATTGATCTCCCTGGTACTTACTCATTGTCAGCTTTTTCGGCCGAAGAGACTATCGCCCGGCAGTATCTTCTCGATGAGGGTCCAGATGTCGTTGTCAACATCATTGATGCCTCGAATATGGAACGAAATCTATTTTTGACCACCCAACTGATCGAATCGGGACGGCCGCTAGTTATTGTTCTCAATATGATGGATATGGCACTGGAAAAGGGTCTCGAAATTGATTCAGAAACCCTATCCACACTACTTGGTGCACCGGTAGTTCCTGTTATTGGTCGAACAGGTGAAGGTTTAGATTTATTACGCGAAAAAATTCTCCGTGTTGCTACAGAGATTTCCCAAAAATCGCGACCCATTGATATTATTTATCCCCGGGACATCGAAGCTGAAATTCAAAAAATAAATACTCTCCTGGAGAAAAGCCCGCTGGCCGAGCGCCAGGTACGCTGGACCAGTGTAAAGCTTTTAGAATCGGATGAAGAAACTCACCATGCGGTCAGAGCAGTCGATGGCGGGAAAGAAATACTAGATCAGACAAATGATTCTATTGCCCGAATTGAACGTTTGTTCAAAGACACTGGAAGAGCCGTTATTTCTCATGCACGTTATGGGTTTATTCAGGGAGCTATTCGAGAGTGCGTGGTTGAGAATCTGAGCGATGCTGTGGACTCCAGTCGTCAGATTGATCGCATTCTCACCAACCGCTGGTTGGGACTCCCGATATTTGGATTCTTCATGTGGCTCATGTTCAAAATAACCTATGATATTGGCTCGATACCTATGGCATGGATTGATTCAGTACTGGTCGCACTCATGAATTTTGTCTCTGGTGTTTTGCCTGAGAGCATGATAGCCAGTTTGCTGGTGGATGGTGTGATCGGTGGAGTAGGGGCAATCGCAGTATTCCTTCCCAATATTTTTTTATTGTTCTTCATTATCGCAATGCTGGAAGACACTGGGTATATGGCTCGGGTAGCATTTATCATGGATCGGGTGATGCATAACATCGGTCTCCATGGAAAAGCATTTATTCCCATGATCATGGGCTTCGGGTGCAATGTTCCCGCAATTATGGGGACCCGGATTTTGGAGTCTCGCCGTGATCGAATTCTTACCGTTCTCATTAATCCATTCATGAGTTGCTCTGCCCGGTTGCCAGTATACGTGTTAGTCGCTGGCGCCTTTTTTCCTGAGAATGCTGCAACCGTAATCTTCTCCATGTACGTTTTGGGTGTTGTCGCTGCCATTGCCAGTGGAAAACTGTTTAGCAAAACAATATTGAAGGGAATGTCTAAACCCTTCGTGCTGGAACTGCCACCATACCAACGTCCCACCTTCAGATCACTTAGTCTGCATACCTGGGAGCGTGGGTATATTTTTATTCAAAAGATGGGGACCGTTATCCTGGTTGGCTCAATAATTATCTGGGTACTGGGCTATTTCCCAACTGAAGTGACGCTTGATCGAGATTACAATGCAGAGCGTGCGAACGTTTCGACTCAGTATGCACAGGAACTTCAAGATTTGACATTAAAATATGAGGCATCTATAGCCACGGATAGCAGCACCTATTATTCTGAAATGTTAAGCTATCGGGCCAGCTCCGGTTACCACATGTTAAACACTCAATATTTGGATATTAAAGCCAAACTTAATGCTAGCGAACAAGCTGAAATATTTTCGCTGAAGCAGCAAGAAATTGGCGATATCACTGAGCAAAAGTGGATTGGACAGGTGGGCAAAATATTTGAGCCCATCGTTCGACCCCTGGGTTTCAGCTGGAGGGAAAGTGTAGCCTTGATAACTGGCTTTGTGGCCAAGGAGATTGTTGTTTCAACTTATGGCGTTCTATTTGGTGTCGGTGAAAATGTTGATGAGGGCAGCCATGGAGTTATCAGCGGCTTGAGATCGTCGGGGATGACGCCTCTGGTCGCGTTAAGTTTCCTCGTGTTTACCCTGTTATATACACCTTGTCTTGCTACCGTAGCCGCAATTAAGCGGGAAACCGGAACCTGGGCCTACACCTTGTTCTCTATCGGTTATTCGTTAGGCCTGGCTTACACGCTGGCGTTCTGTGTTACCTATTTTGGAGGAATGTTTAATTGGCTCAGTTAATCGATATTATTCTGGTAACTATTGTCGTTGGGGTAGCGCTCTGGGCGGCGGGAAACTATTTCTATAAATTAGGACAAAAACCAAAGGGAGATTCCATTAGTTGTGCAGGCTGTAATTCTTCCTGTCATAGTGATATTCCAGAGAATCCTTCCCTGGGTTTACTTCGAAAACTTAAATAAACCATCCTAAATAGAATCGCTGATCCGCTTATTCTCTAATACTTACGCGCACCAACACCTAGATAGTCATCAATTTGATGAGCCACCTCTTTTATTAATTTTGTTCTCTCGCGATGCTCTAAAAATGCACTCTTAAAGCCACTTATAATAAAATCCTTAAAATCAAGCATGTTGAAATTGAAGGTTTTGTGGGCCAGCATATATTCATCTACCAGGGTGACACCGCTGATAAGGCGATTGTCTGTATTTAAAGTGACACGTAAACCGTAGTCATGGTAGAATTTTAGCGGATGATTCTCAAGTTTGTCAACAGAGCCTGTCTGTATATTTGAACTGAGGCAGATCTCCAAACAAATTCTGTGATCGTTGACATAATTCATCAGATCACCGTCTTCTCGCAAGCGTGTTCCGTGGCCAATTCGATTCGCGCCACAGTAATGAATTGCCTGATGGATAGATGGGGGGCCATAGGCTTCGCCAGCATGGAGTGTGACATTGACGTTATTATTGCGAATGAGATAAAAGGCAGCCAGATGATCCTTTGCAGGGAAGTTTTCCTCCGCTCCTGCCAGATCATATCCTACAACACCGCGATATTTGTAGGCGATTGCGAGCTCTGCTAATTCGATTGAAGATTCAATGGAAAAATTGCGGATTCCGCAAATTATTACTCCGGCACTGATATTGAAATCATGCTTTGCCTGCCCGAGCCCTTTGATCACAGCGTCCAGGGACTCCATGGAGGTCATCCCATGGACCCTGTGCAGGATGGGTGAGTATCTGACCTCTAGATGTCTCACATTCTCTGCAGCCGCGTCCTCAGCCAATTCATATGCCGCGCGTTCCAGGGCTTCAGGTGTTTGCAGGACAGCCAGCGTAAATTTGAATTTCTCGATGTACTCTTCCAGGTTTTTAACACGACCCTGGACAACGACAGCTTTTTTCAAACCCTCAGAAGTTTTTGAAGGCAGCTCGACCTTGTCTTTTTGAGCTAGATCCAGCATGGTTTCAATCCGCAAGGAACCATCAAGATGACAGTGAAGCTCCGGTTTGGGCAACTCCATGAGAAAATCTCTGCGAACGGGTTTCATTAATTCTCCATCGGTTGTGTGCTATCTGTTTTAAGCGTTACTAAGAACCAAATGGCTATGGCAATAACAAAGATGGGACCCAACCAGGCAAATCCACCCATCGTCGGCCACCAATCCCGGTCTGCCGTTAAGAAAATCGGGAGGGCTACCAGAATACCCATGATGGCCTCTCCGGTAATTAAACCGGCTGCCAGAAGCAGTCCTTTTTTTCGTGTTGATTCTGTGGCGCCCATTTTGTCACCCATATGAGCCAGCATACCACCAATAAAAATGGGTGTCGTCAATGAAATGGGCAGATAGATGCCGACAGCTACGGCTAAAATTGGAATCCTGAAATCAGAACCTCTTTTTTCCTGGCGAATGTCTAAAGCAATAATAATTAAACCTATAACGGCTCCAATTATTACCATATCCCAGGGCAGGTTCCCTTGAAATACACCCTCAGCAACAGCCTTCATGAGGGTGGCTTGAGGCGCTGATAAGGTGGGGGATCCAATTGTATAAGCAGTATGGAGAATATCGAGAACCAGTCCCAGCACAATTGCGGCGCTTAGGACACCAATGATTTGCATGACTTGCTGTTTCCAGGGTGTTGCACCGATAAGATGGCCCGTTTTAAGATCCTGGAGATTATCACCTCCGATAGCTGCCGCATTGCAGACAACGGCACCTACCATAATCGCTGCAGCTGCACCTTGCAATGATCCCGAGCCCAAAATGGCGAGCAGTAACAGAGAAGCGAAAAGAACAGTAGCTACGGTCACACCGGAGATGGGATTATTGGATGACCCGACGACTCCAGCCATGTATCCGGCCACGGCAGAAAAGAAGAAACCAAAAACCATCATGATGATGGTCATCAAGAAGGCAAGTTGGATGGTCGGCAAAATATCATTGTATATCAGAAAAACCGGAATCATGAGGACAAGCAAGGCGATCCCAACGTACTTGATTGGAATATCTCTTTCTTCCCTGGGGAGTTCGGCACTACTATCAACTGAACTATATACCTTCAAACTGGTCTTAATCCCGATCATTAGCGGTTTGAACAACTTAATCAGAGACCACATTCCCCCGATGACCATGGCGCCCACACCCATATACCTGATCTCGGAATCCCAGATCGTATTAGCAGCCTCTAAAGCATCACCTTCAAAACCATGGATAGCAGTATAGATAGGAATGGCAATAAACCAGGATATCAGACCGCCTGAAAACACCAGGATACTGATATTGCGTCCAATAATATAGCCTACGGAAATCAATGCAGGTGATAGATCCATTCCAAATCCCAGCACGGACCGACCCAAATGTGTTGCTCCTTCAATAGCTGAATGCCACAGGGCAAACCCCTGCTGACCCAATTTCATGAGAGCAGCACTTAGACTGGCAAGTGTTAATAATCTCAACCCCCCCTCAACTGCATCATCGCTTTCATGATTCTTGGCATGACCTGCCCGCAACACGGCTGCAGTGGCAACGCCTTCCGGATATGCAAGCTTTGCTTCTATTATCAAAGCCCGTCTGAGGGGAATTGTGAATAATACTCCAATCACCCCACCAACACTGGCAATTTTGGCAACTTCCAGATAGTTAAAGGTATCCCAATAGCCCATAAGCAACAGGGCCGGGATGGTAAAAATAACTCCAGCCGCCAGGGACTCTCCCGCTGAGGCTGCGGTTTGGACTAGATTGTCTTCAAGGATATTGTGCTTTTTAAATAGACTCAAAACACCCATGCTGATTACAGCAGCTGGGATGGAGGCTGAGGCAGTCATCCCGGCAAAAAGCCCCAGGTAGGCATTAGCTCCTGCCAGAACCATTGAGAGAATTATTCCAAGTAGAACTGCTTTAACAGTAATTTCAGATAGTGGTTTACTCACGATATTCCTTTCTTATCTAGGTGTGACGGCAAAGATAAGGGAGATTGAAAAGGGAGAAAGCGCTAAATGAGCTCGAGGAAAGATCAGATTAATCAGCAGAATCCAATACCAAGTTACCCGATGTCTTTTTAATTGCATCAAAATAGACCTGCCATTTGAGAGGAATTTCATTCCTGGGCAGAGTAAAGCTGTGACGCACTCCACCAACGCCGATGGAGACAGCATTAAAATAGTCCATTGTAAAAATAGTGATAGCTGCTATGGGCCACGAATCTATCGGCTTTTGAGCCTGATATAAAATAAAGCGTTTATCTGTGAGTATGAATGATAATTCATGATCCAATTGGGTTCCTTCATCACTTTTATAGTGAGTAATAGGGGAACTTAAATGGGTGAGTTCATTGAGCTCTCCGTCTAAAGGTGGATCCAGTCTGATTGGATAACTTAAAAGGTCAGCCTCAATATTTCTGATCCAGCGAATAGAATTAATTGAGTCTGAACTCCCCGACTCACTCATGGTATAATCAGAGGCGATTTCCCATTTGGCTCCACATTGGCTGCACTGAATTGTGTTTCCAGAATTTACAACAATAGAATTACGAGTACGGCATTTATAGCATGCCCAGAGAAGCTTATCAAGACCTTGAGAAATCGAACGACTCCGGACAGGTCGAAAAATTTTATTTTTGGTAAAAATGGCTTCACTGATAAGATTCTCCAAAATTCCCAGGTCATCTTGTTTCTCCAGAGGTATCACTTCCTTGAACGTGGCAGTGACTTTGCCTCGCCTCCTATTTGGTGCCCAGCGTGGCCAAATCTCATAGGCTCCATCTAGATGCACCGGCAGAATGGGTACCTTACAGCGCTGGATCAATTTGAGTGTTTCCTTTAAGATTGGAAGTGGAGAGCCATCTATGGATCTACCACCTTCAGGGAAAATGCAAACGACCTGTCCAATCTTTATCATACGCATCATCGTACGAATAGCTTTTAAATCCTGGCGATGCCGCCTCATTGGAAAACTTCCTGTCCCACGGAGCAGAAATCGCATCAGTGGTGTTGTAAAAACGTCTGCTGTAGTAACAAACTTGATTTCAAAGGGCACAAAAATGGCAAAGAGAAGTGGATCTATATAACTTTCATGATTCGAGACCAGTAGAAATGGTTTTGAATGAGGAATACTCTCAGAGCCTTTAATCTTGATTCCATACCAGAATCTGACAACCAGCATTCCAAATATCCATACTAATTGGGGGCGAAATTGAGCCTTCTCGTTTTCCTTTATGCTCAGTTTCCAATACCATATTGGGACTCTTCTTTTATACTCAGAATAGCGTTCTCCAAGGGAACGATTTAATTGAGCCTCCTGGACAAAAATCAAATATAATAAATATAATAATGATAATCCTGATGCACTTAGCAATGCTATCCAGGAAAAACCCGCATAAAATAAAAAATATCCATATTGAAAAAGAAAGAAGAACCATAAATATGGATGTCTTGTTCTGGCATAAAATCCAACATCAACAAGTCTGGAAGGGCTTAGCGTAAAATGTACATTCCCATCCCCAAAGCGGAGCAGCAATAGGTCAGAAACAATGATTCCGGACAATCCCAGAATAATAAATGTTGTACTGGTAAAGGAGCAGAGGGGAGTAATAGTTCCAGAATAATAAGCATCCTGGTAAATAAAGAGGATCGCGGGCAGGAATGATAGTTTGAATAACAACCCCAGAAAATTCCTTAACGCTCTCAATCGACTACCCATGGTTTCATATTAACAGAAATTCAACTTCGTTGGCACAATTTTAACAATTGTAATTTATTTAGTTTTCTGTTGTAATGACCTTGCCCTCGTACTCAGCACCGAATATATTCTCGCTCCGATGTTAAGGAAAAATGGTATCGTCTCATAATTGCCGAGACAAAGAACGGAGTCGAAGGCACTTACGTGCTTGCTTGTGAACTGGGAATCCCAAAAAATGAAATTCGAAACTGAAGTTGTTGAAGATACTCTTATCGTGAGAGTTCAGAATACGACTTTTGATATACGTGGTGTTAAGGCCTTCAAACGTGATATTTTTATGGCTATTGCTGAATCAGACTTTAAAAATATCATGATAAATATGGAAAATGTCAGAATGGTGGACAGCACTGGACTGGGTGGACTGCTGTTTGCGAAAAGGCAGGCCACGATTAAAGGTGGTGAATGCTATCTGGTCAAACCTCAACAGAAAATTGCATCACTCATTAAAATATCCAAGCTGGATGAAGTCTTTATTATTGTTGACGATGAAAAGGCTGTTTTAAAAGGTTAACCCTGGAAATTGAGCTTAAAAAAAAAGCGACCTCTGGTCGCTTTTTTTTGGGTCTACCCCGACTAAAAAGAAACAGGGACAACTAAAATCCG
>JABMOT010000078.1 GCA_013202385.1 Fidelibacterota bacterium | reverse complement strand
TTGTGATTGGTGCTGTTCGTAGGCTTTGAAACTTACTTTGGGATGCAATGTCTTCTTCATATACAACTATAATATTAACAGTCATATATGCAATATTATTCTAATATATTAAGCATTTTGAGGCAAAAAAAAAGAGGCTACCCTTTTGGGACAGCCTCTTTTTTTTAAAATAATGAGTTAGAGTGCCAGCAAATCAAACTGTCATGATATCAGCTTCTTTTGCCTTAACCGCTTCATCGATTTCTTTGATATATTTATCTGTCATTTCTTGGACATTCGCCACGGCTCTTTTAGAATTGTCCTCTGAAATTTCATGTTCTTTCTCAGCCTTTTTAATTTGATCATTGGCATCCCTACGGATATTCCGGATACCGATCCGACCTTCTTCTGCCAGCTTATGCATATGTTTAATGAGCTCTTTTCGGCGCTCATCATTTAGAGCAGGTATGGGGATGCGAATATTCACGCCATCATTGGTTGGATTTAAACCGAGGTCAGCTGACATAATTGCCTTTTCAATGTCAGCCATGAGTTTTTTATCCCATGGTTGAACAACAATTAGACGAGGTTCGGGGACACTCAGATTAGCCACCTGGTTCAGCGGTGTAGGATTCCCATAATATTGTACTTTAATATGTTCAACCAGTGTCACAGACGCACGACTACTGCGCAACCCTGTAAATTCATGTTTGACGTGATCCACGGTCATGGTCATTCTGTGATCAACATCTTTAAACAACTCATTTAGCATCATTACCTCCAACAACGGATCCAATGGCAGCGCCCTGCATCACTTTTAATAGATTCCCTGGAATTTCCATATTAAAGACATGGACAGCAAGATTATTTTCACGGCATAGTGCAAATGCTGTTTGGTCCATGACCCTCAGATTTTTGTTGATGACTTCATTATAGGTTAGTTTTGGTAAAAATATAGCATTTGAATCTTTTTCAGGGTCAGCAGAAAATATTCCATCAACGCGTGTGCCCTTTAACAAGACATCTGCTTCAATTTCCACACCACGTAACGCGGCCGCTGTATCTGTCGTAAAAAATGGATTTCCAGTGCCGGCTGCAAAGATGACTATTTTACCCTCTGAAAGTTCCTGTTGAGCTTTGCGCTGTGAAAAGGGGGCTGCAATCTCTTTCATTTCAATGGCTGTCAGTATGCTGGCGGTCATTCCTCTACGCTTTATCGCATCACCAAGTGCGATAGCATTAATCACAGTAGCCAACATCCCCATATGGTCAGCTGCAACTCGATTCATACCCTTGGCCTTTGCAGATAATCCGCGAAAAATATTACCGCCGCCGATAACAATGCCCACTTCAACGCCAAGATTTACGACGAGTTGAAGATCAGAGGTCATCTGATCGAGCACCTGAGTATCAATAGAAAGAGCCGAATCACCTGCAAGCGATTCGCCACTTAATTTAAGAAGTATACGCTTGTAGATGGGTTCGGCTGACATTTTTCCGCCTGTTTTTAAATTTTTATACTGAGTCTGAGCTGGACTCTCCGATAGCGAAGCGTTGGAAGCGCGTTACAGACATATTCTCCCCAAGACCCGAAATTGCAGCATTGAGTAGATCCGTAATGGTTTTATCAGGGTCTTTGACAAAAGTCTGTTCCATTAGCACAACTTCTTTGTAATACTTCTCAAGGCGACCAGACACGATTTTTTCGACAATTGCTTCTGGCTTGCCTTCGTTCAAAGCTTGAACCTTAAATATTTCGGCTTCTTTATCCAGGGAAACCGTAGATACCTGCTCCCTGTTAACGACTTCTGGCGCGGCAGCAGCAACGTGCATGGCGATATTATGGCCGAGAGTCTGGAATTGATCCGTGTTGGCAACAAAATCGGTCTCGCAGGCTATTTCGACAAGAGCCCCTAACTTACCGCCTGCATGGATATAGCTAAACACAAGGCCTTCGTTGGTGGCACGTCCGATTTTCTTTGCAGCTTTTGAGATTCCTTTTTTGCGCAGGATATCAACTGCTTTTGTAATATCTCCGTCAGCTTCAACAAGGGCAGTTTTGCACTCCATCATACCAACACCAGTCATGTCACGCAGCTCTTTAACCGCAGCAGCTGTTATAGCCATTCTACATATTCTCCAGGTTTAATATTTTTATAACTTAAGCAGTTACTTCTTCGGTTTCTATCACCTTGGAAATGCCTTTTGATTCCATAATAGCATCGGCAAGTGTGCCCATGAGTAGACGGATGGCCTGGATAGAGTCATCATTTGCAGGGATGGGAATATCCACCTTACGAGGATCAGTATTAGAATCAACGACTGCAATGATAGGAATTTCCAAACGTATTGCTTCAGCAATAGCGATTGATTCCTTCTTCGCATCAACGATGATAACGACATCTGGTAAACGACGCATGTCTTTAATTCCACGATGCTGAGTATCAAGACGAATACGTTCTCGAGTGCGCATAAGCATCTCTTTTTTGGTGAGCGTATCAGCAACACCACTCGTATCATCTTTTTCAAGCAAATGGAGACGTTTGATAGATTTTTTTATCGTCATGAAGTTTGTCAGTGTCCCACCTAACCAGCGCTCAGTGACATGAAACATACCGCAACGATCTGCTTCTTCTTCAACAACTGTTTTCGCCGCTTTCTTGGTAGCGACAAAGAGGATTGATCCTCCCTTTTTCACAGTTGAACTCACTAACTCAATAGCCTTGTTAAGCTGTTCAATGGTTTTGTATAGATCAATGATGTGAACACCATTTTTCTCAGTGAAGATGTATTCAGCCATATTGGGATCCCAATTACTGGTCATATGACCAAAATGAGCTCCCGACGCTAGCAAATCCTCTAGTGAAATATTACGCATTAAAACTCCTGAAAACTTTTAACGTTTCGAGAACTGGTAGGCTTTACGAGCACCAGCCAAACCGTATTTTTTTCGCTCAACCTTACGAGCATCACGGGTTAGCAGACCGGCTTTCTTCAGCACAGGACGCAGTTCATTATTATCGCCTTGCAAGGCGCGAGAAATGCCGTGTCGGATGGCATAAGCCTGTCCGGAGAGACCACCACCATTAACATTGATAGAAATGTCATAGCGACCACTATTCTCTGTTAGCTCCAAAGGCTCATGAACGATCATTCGTAGCGTTTTGCGTCCGAAATATTCATCAAGTTCACGAGAATTAACCGTGATTACACCTTTACCTGGTTGCATATAAACGCGGGCGACTGAGCGTTTGCGTTTTCCAGTAGCATATATTTTTGTGGATGTAGTCATGTGTTAACCTATCTCGAGTGGTTTGGGTTGTTGTGCTTCATGGGGATGTAAATCACCTGAATAAACTTTCATTTTCTTGATCTGGGCACGACCTAAACGGTTGTGGGGTAACATACCCTTGACCGCATGCTCAAGAATTCTTTCCGGATGTTTCTCACGCATTTGCTTTAGGGTCGTAAAGCGAGCTCCACCGGGGTAACCACTATGGCGAAAATAAGTTTTTTGCTCTTCCTTCTTGCCAGAAACTCGAATTTTTTCTGCATTGGTAACAAC
>JABMOT010000077.1 GCA_013202385.1 Fidelibacterota bacterium | reverse complement strand
CGTTGATTTCCATTTAATTGGCAAAGACATTCTCACTACCCACGCGGTGTATTGGCCGACCATGCTCATGGCCGCTGATTTACCGCTACCCAAAACCATTTTTGCCCATGGCTGGTGGTTGATGGGTGATATTAAAATGTCAAAGTCACTGGGAAATGTGATACGCCCCCTTGACCTGGCAAACAAATATGGCGTGGATGCCTTACGCTATTTTTTAATGCGGGAGATGACCCCGGGTCAGGATGCCAACTTCACCCTGGAAGGGTTTATCAGCAGATACAATTCAGATTTGGCCAATGATCTGGGTAACCTGGTCAATCGTATCACCAAATTAATTGGTCGTAATTTTGATTATGTTTTACCTGGTGCAAGCGAAACGGCACCTGAAGAT
The DNA here is from genome assembly GCA_013202385.1 of Fidelibacterota bacterium. Lineage (GTDB taxonomy): Bacteria > Fidelibacterota > UBA8477 > UBA8477 > JABMPR01 > JABMPR01. Next base: position 3,374 of record JABMOT010000077.1, on the reverse strand, counting down.
TCAGATCTCATCCAATTTGTTGCTACCTTGCCTGAAAAGGTCAGTGCTGAACTTGAGCAAATACGGGTGAATTATGCCATTACGCATGTGTTTGATGTCTTGAGAGAAATCAATCGCTATATGGAAGACAATGCCCCCTGGAAACTGATGAAAACCGACAAAGCCCGGGCCGGCACGGTTCTTTACAATGCCGCAGAAGCACTCCGCCTCAGTGCCGTACATCTCTATCCAGTAATGCCGGAGAAAATCGCTGGTTTGCTGGAGGTCATGGGAACCACCGCCCAGGCTCGCTTGGATGATCCGGATTGGTTTAGCTGGGGATATATGAAGCCTGGATCCCCGTTGGGTCAAACGGACGGCCTTTTCCCTCGTATTGAAATCAAAGAAACCCCAGAGGAGATACCATCCGGTCTTGATTTAAAGGCTGAGATCAGTTTTGATGACTTTATGAAAATGGACATCCGCGTGGTCAAGATTATCAAGGCTGAAAAGCACCCTAACGCAGATAAACTCTTAAAATTGCAGGTCGATCTGGGTACTGAACAACGGCAGGTCATTGCCGGGATCGCTGAGCACTATAAACCTGAAGACCTGGTTGGTAAATCCGTTTCAATTATTGCCAATTTGAAACCTGCAAAGATTCGTGGAGAGCTTTCCCAGGGTATGATCCTGGCAGCAGATGACGGCACCATTGTTTCTCCCCTTATTCCACTCAGGGATGTTGACGCAGGATCCAAGGTTCGATAATTTTTGTATACCAATTTCTCAAGCGGGGATTCAAATCCACGCCTGGATAGTATTTTAACAACCATGAAATTCATTGATACCCACTGTCACCTGAACATCAAACCACTCCTGGAGCGGACCAATGAAATTCTGGATGCCGCTGCGGAACAAGGCATCCATCAAATGGTGGTGGTCGGGATTGACATTCCCAGTTCAGAGATTGCGATTAGGCTTGCTGAAGATCATCCGCAACTCTTTGCGAGTGCGGGAATACACCCCAACGACTGCTCTAAAGCCCCTGACGATTGGGAAAAACATATTGTAGAGATGCTGGCACATCCCAGGGTCGTGGCTGTTGGCGAAACCGGGCTTGATTATTATTGGGATGACTCCCCTGCTGAACTTCAAAAAGTGTTTTTCCGTGACCATCTTGATCTGGCTCTGGCATGTGGTAAACCCATTATCATTCATAACCGCAGCGCAGACCAAGATGTACTCCAACAGGTCATGGAGCATGGTAATAACAAAGGTGTTTTCCATTGTTGGCCGGCTGGTTGGGATATGGCAAAACCCCTGATTGAAAAAGGCTATCATCTTTCTTTTACTGGCACGGTTACGTTCAAGAAGAACGAAATAGTTCAGGATGTGGCTACGAGAATGCCCTTGGACCGCCTCATGCTGGAAACTGACAGTCCCTTCCTCACCCCGGCGCCCCACCGAGGCATACGCCCCAACGAACCCAGGTATATTCCACATATCGGCGAAAAAATTGCACTGCTCCGAGACATCTCAGTTGACGAGGTAGCAAAGGCAACAACCAGAACTGCAGAAATCTTCTTTAATTTTGATCATACTAAATAAACATTTTTCAGGACCCGGGTACGGACGCGATGCATCGCGTCCCAACATGAAAAGACAAGCATGGGTCTAAAACCTGATCTACGAGCCCTGAAGAAATGGGGTCAAAACTTTATTACTGACCCCTCGATGCTGGACAAGCTCCTGCGTAACGTAAATCCACAGGCTGATGACATTATGATTGAAATTGGCCCCGGGTCTGGAGCGTTAACCCGCCTGTTTGCACCTCGAGTTAAATCACTCCACGCCATTGAAATCGATCCGCGCATGGATGAATATCTTGAGGCAATTCAGACCGAAATACCCTCTTTTTCATTTGAACATGGCGATTTTCTTAAGTGGTCACCGCCTGAAGAATTAGGAACCTTTCGGCTGATGGGAAACATTCCCTATTACATCACATCCTCTTTGATCCTTCAGGCTTTTGAGCATCATGAACGTATCGAGGATGTTCACTTTCTGATGCAGAAAGAAGTGGGCAAGCGCCTGGTTGCCCCCCATGGATCTAAACAATATGGTATTCTCTCTGTTTATGCAGCCCTGTTTGCAAAAACAGAATATCTGTTCGATATCAGTCGCAATGTGTTCTATCCCATTCCAGAAGTGGATTCCTGTTTTGTTCGCTTTAGTTTTAACGAAAAACGTGAGGTTGGTCCGGAAATGGAACCTCACTTAAGAAGGGTTGTGCGCAAAGCTTTCAATCAACGCCGCAAAACGCTTCGCAATAGCCTGAAGGATATCCTACTTGATCGAAATAGTCTTGAAAACGATTTTAATCTGAACCTGCGTCCTGAACAGTTAAGCCCAATGGAATTTTTGCGACTCACTGAGCTCATTCTAAACGCCTAAAATTCTAATCGAGAGGGGAATCTCATGAAACGTCGTTTTGTTGCACCGCTAACAATGCTTGTTTTGCTTGCTTCTCAAATTTTCTCTATGAGTAAAACCGACTCACGCTTATCAGCCATTCAGGCTGAGTTGAAGCTGCTGGAAACCTGGGTAGAGGCTCAGCAGCAGTATCGTGATATTCCCGGCATCAGCATAGGGCTGGTCTACGATCAGGAGTTAATCTATGCCAAGGGATTTGGTTTTGCCGATCTGGAGCAAAAATCGCCTGTCAATCCTGATACTCCCTTTCGAATGGCATCCATTACCAAGACTTTTACAGCAACTGCCATATTGCAATTAAGAGATGCTGGAAAATTACGTCTCGATGATCCAGTAGTGAACTATTTGCCCTGGTTTAATATTAAACAGAGTTACCCAGATCAACCTCCAATTACGATTCGACACCTGCTCACCCATACGTCTGGACTGCCTCGTGAGGCGGACTTTCCCTATTGGACAGATCACAATTTTCCAACCATGGAGCAGATCAAAGCCACCCTTGCAACCCAGGAGACCATTTACCCACCTGCGACCCAGATAAAATATTCCAACCTTGGTCTCTCTCTGGCAGGTGAAATCGTCGCCGCAACATCGGGGGATAGTTACGAAAATTACATCCGTTCCCATATTCTAGAGCCGCTTGGAATGACTGGATCTGCTGTCATTCCGGATGAGTCATATCAACACGGCCTGGTAACACCATATGGACATCGGCTTGAAGGCTCCACCCACGAAGTGGAGGAATATACTGAAACTAAGGGGATAGCCGCTGCAGCAAGTCTTGCATCCACAGTCACCGATCTGGCCAACTATGTGAGTCTTCAATTCCGGGAAAACGACAATGCACAGGGTGTTGTTGTTAAAGGCAGCACCTTAAAAGAGATGCACCGGGTTCAATTTCT
>JABMOT010000076.1 GCA_013202385.1 Fidelibacterota bacterium | reverse complement strand
TTGAATAAAGCGGAGACGGAAGGATTCGAACCTTCGGTACGCCTAAACGTACAACGGCTTAGCAAGCCGCCGCCTTAAGCCACTCGGCCACGTCTCCGTTTCGAAAAGCGCGCAAATATAAACCGCGAACATCTGGTGGCAAATGAAAACTCAACCAGCCTTTTTCAATTCGTGTTTTGGTCCAAACCTCTGGCTGAAATAGATAAATGGTGTATCTATAAATGCCACGAATAATTTTAAAACATAGGTCGTCAAAACAATCTCCCAGACCACTGTCATTGGCAATACATTATCTGGATTTAAAAATAGTCTTGGGAAAATGGCAAATGCCAATACGGCAAAAGTAATTGAATCTATCAATTGACTTGTTACCGTTGAAAAATTGTTTCGAGCCCATAGAAACTTACCTGAAAACTTGTTTTTCCAAAATTCAAAAGCCCAAATATCATGTAATTGAGAAATAAGATAGGCTATAATACTTGCAAGCACGATGCCCGGAGCAAAACCAAAGATGGTATCCATACCAGCCGAGGCTCCCCAATCATTTGGACTGGCTTCATACAAGATCATAAATTGAGACATGACCAAATAAAACAAGGTAGCACCCAATCCGATAAAAACGCCTTTGCGGGCGGCCGCTTTGCCATAGTATTCAGAAAGAATGTCAGTTGTCAAAAAAATGGCGCCATAAAGAACATTGCCACCCGTGGCTTCAAAGCCAAACAGGACAATTGTTTTAGTAACAAAAATATTTGCCAGAACATAATTGACTGCAATCAGAGCATAGAGCCAATTCTTGCCCATTCTGAAAGCAAACAAAACCATTGACAATCCAACAATAGTTTGGACTAAAAAAATGAGTTCATTACTCATTGCTACCCCAATTATTTTCGAGAATATGTTTAAGGGAGGCTGGGACTCTCGTCGGTTTTCCATCCTTTTTTACAAAGGCATGAACCGTTTTTCCTCGGTTTAGGATCATTTTTCTATCGTCATCTGGAACCAGTGTATAATGAATTTCCATCTTGCTCTTTGGAAATTCCCGAACTTCGGTTATACACGTAAGATGATCGTCAAATCCAGGACCGTGAAAGTAATCTGATTCACTATGCACCACGGGCATCATAATTCCCTCATGCTCGAGCTCTTTGTAGGTTAAGCCCAAGGCCCGCATCATATCAGTGCGAGCAGCTTCGAAATATTCATAATAGCGGGAATAGTACATCACTCCCATTTGATCGATATCCTTATAACGTACCTTGAAGTGATAATCAAAACTGATCATCAATCGGTCCAAGCACCGATATTTTCAAGTTTTTTTATGCGAGATTCAATCATTTCGGCGACAGGCATGTCTGAGAATGCGCTTAATTCTTCAAGGATAACACTTTTCAAAATTTGGGAAGTTCCTTTGAAGTCACGATGGGCTCCACCCAGGGGCTCTTCAATAATTCGATCTGCTATCCCCATTTCGAGCAAATCCGCAGCCGTTACGCGCATTGCTTCAGCAGCTTTTATTTTTTGGGTGGCATCATGATATAATATTGAGGCGCAACCTTCTGGCGATATTACCGAATACCAGGTATTCTCTAACATGATCAAACGATCACCTACACCGATCCCTAAAGCACCGCCTGAAGCACCTTCACCGATGACAATCACTATGATTGGCACTGATAGATGGCTCATCTCAAAAAGGTTTCTGGCAATTGCCTCAGCTTGACCGCGTTCTTCGGCTTCAATTCCAGGATAGGCTCCGATTGTATCTACCAGAGTAACCACTGGAAGACCATATTTTTCGGCCAGTTTCATGTGGCGCAAGGCTTTACGGTAGCCTTCCGGGTAAGGCATACCAAAGTTACGATACAAGTTATCTTTAGTAGTTCTCCCCTTCTGCTGACCAATAATCACCAAACGCTGATCATCGATTCTGGCGATACCGCTGACAATGGCTTTGTCATCACCAAAAAGACGATCTCCATGCAATTCCACCCAGGAGTCACACATTAATTCTATAAGATCAAGGGCGTGGGGACGGTCGGCATGTCGAGCAAGTTCCACTCTTTGCCATCGGCTAAGATTACTGGTAATCTTTATTGATTGTTCTACAAGTTTTTTCCGGAGTTTTTTTATCTCTGTTTTCATGTCCATATTTGAATCAGTGGACATAATTTCCATTTCGATGATCTTTTGCTCAAGATCGTGAATTGGTTTTTCAAACTCTAAAACTGTTTTAGCCATATTATTTCCCTAAAAACGCCTTGATGATAATTTCTAAATCTAGCAATCCTGAATGATTATGAAGATAATAATTCAATAATGAGTAGCGCTCATCTTCGCTGAGCTGCGAGCCACCACGAACAGATTCAAGACTAAAGATACCACGTTTAATATCCCAGCCCTTATCTGGTAAATCAAGTGGTGAACCTACCAGACTCAACTTTCCCCGAATCACCTGAGGAAGCAAGCTTAAATTGCTCCAAAAGTTCTCCCTGCCGTTGTTGCTAAGGTAGGTATTATAATCTTTTCCCAGTACCTTAATCTGTTGCGCTTTCATGCTGCGGGATCGAACAACAATATTTTGAAAGGGTCGGAAAAATATGATTAATAATGGAGCGATAAGCATATCCTCAAATCTTTTAACAACTCTTGAGCCAGTGTGAAAATATTTGAAATCCATATCCATAAACTGTACGCTCTGCAAATTCTCAACTGCTGACTTTCCAATTATGAAGGATAGGTTTCCCGGTACCAGTTTAATTTTCACACCCTTCTGACTTAAAGTCGGCAAGTAATTGAAAAGCTGCTTCAATTCAATATTATCTGATGTGAAAATAACATCATCAATTTTATGAAAGTCAACCAGTGCGAGTAAATCCTCTACGCGCCCCACGATTCTCTCATCATTTCGCTCACCTGCGTCAGTGGGGATGATGCCTACAGGAGTATATCCCAGTCCCAGGTTTGTCATAAGTTTGGAGAAAATATCACTGGCACTTTTAAAATCACCAATAACCAGCGTACGTTGGGTACCCAGCTCAAAATTTTCTGTTCTACGCGATGCTGCAACAATTCTCCATCCTGAAATCCAAAATAGGGCTCCAAAATAACTAATCAGCATCACTATTCGGGAAAAGGCGTAATCTTTAAAGAAATAGGTCAATGTAACATTGATGAGAAAACCCAATGTTGCCGCAATAATGGAGCGACTTACAGAATATTTATAGGTTCTGTATAACCCAAGACTTGAAATAACAGCTAACCAACTTACCAGGTACACAGGCAGCACGATAAAATATTGGTTTAAAACATCAAAGGTCCTGAATTTGAAATAGATGGCAGCCAGGGTAAGTACCAATAGACCAACTAAATCAAAAACATAGGCCGCACTATTCCTGCCAACTTTTGAAAGTATTGAGATGATGTATCTAAGTAATATGCCTCCCCGGAGTATCCAATGCAGCGGGAAGCGGCTGCTGCCCTTAAAATGCTTCCTGGCAAAGATATCCATGGCTTTATAAAAATGAGTCATCGTATCCCAGGCAGCCACTTTGGATGATTCACCCTTGTAATGGACAATGCTTGTTTCTGGCGTGTAATAAACCTTCCAGTTTGACTTCCCAAAGCGGTAACACCAATCCAGATCCTCACCATACATGAAAAAGGTTTCATCGAGAGTTCCAACCTGCTCCAGCGCGGCCCTGCGAATAAACATACACGATCCGCTGATCGCCTCCACCTCATAAGCCATATCAGGATCCAGATGTGTTAAATTATATCGACCAAACCATTTGGATTTGGGAAACATTTTTGCCAGCCCCATCATTTTTGTAAAAGCCACCCATGGTGTTGGGAAACTCCGACGACATGCCAGCTGCAGACTACCGTCATCATTAAGAATTTTACAGCCAAGTAAACCAATATTTTCATCTGACTCCATTACCTGGATCAGCTTTGCAGGTGTGTCTTCCTGAACCAATGTATCAGGATTCAGTAACCAGATATAATCTCCGGATGCTTCTTTGATAGCCTGATTATTGGCTTTGGAAAACCCCAGGTTTTCAGAATTAGCTATGACATTAATAGCGGGAAATTGTTGCCTCAACATCTCGAGACTGCCATCAACAGAATGGTTATCAACTACAAATATTTCAGTTTCTATAATTTTGGTGGATCTATAAATGCTAGCCAGGGCCTGTTGCAAAAAAGCCTTTACATTGTAATTAACAATAATAATGGAAAGTTTCATAACGAGGGTAACTGGATGGGAAGCTTAAATTTTCCCGATAATAGCCATTAAGCGCAACCACCAGACACGCCAAATCGCCTCACGAACGATGGCGTTTGACATCTTGCTCTGCCCTACTGTACGATCAACGAACAAAATCGGAACTTCCTTTACTCTATCTGGCGCTCTTCGCCAAGCTCGAAAATTCATTTCAACTTGAAATGAATAACCATTGCTTCGCACTTTGTCCAACTCAATCTGCTTAAGAAAAGGAACACTCCAGCACTTGAAGCCACCAGTCCCATCATTGACAGGCATGCGGGTGATAAATTGTATGTATTTGCTGGCAAAATAACTGAGCATGAGTCGGCGTAATGGCCAATTCACCACACTTATACCGTTTAAATATCTGGAACCGATAATGAGATCGTTGGTTTTTATTTCTTTAAGGAAGGTTTCGATCACTTTTGGATCATGGGAAAAGTCACCATCCATCTGAACAACAGTGTCATACTGGTGCTCAATGGCATATTTGAATCCAGCAATGTATGCAGTCCCAAGACCTAGTTTCCCACTTCGTTCCATCAGATGCAATTCAGGCGTATTGTTTTGCCTCTCTTTGATTAAATCGGCGGTACCATCGGGAGATCCATCATCAACGATGAGAATGTCTGTCTTTACGTCGAGCGATAACACCTTGTCTATAACCAGGAGAATGTTTTCTTTTTCATTGTAGGTGGGAATAATTGTTAAGTTACCTGACATCCATCTCTTCCTTTAACAGAGCTAGTTCTTCCCCAATGCTCAGAATATTAATTCCCAGCTCACGTTTCACTTTTTCACAGATCAGTCCGCTCCGCATTGGCCTCGGTGCTCTCTGATTCAAGTCCCCCGTCGAAATTGCATTAATTAATTCTGAGGGCAACCCAAAATTATCTGCAATCTTCAATGCAAAGCTATAACGAGAAATCACCTCTTTTGATCCGAAATGCCAGATACCCCAGGCATCTCGCTCCAATAACTTTCTGATAACCTGGGACAGCCTTCTGGCATAAGTTGGATTATTGTACTGATCATCGACAATATTTACGGGATTATTGCCACGAAGCTCCTTCACCAACCAATCTACAAAACTACTCTTCAGGTCAACGCCATGACCATACATTACATTAGGTCTGACGACGATCACTTTTGCACCAGAGTCCAGGACAGCCTTTTCTCCTGCATACTTCGACTCAGCATAGCTTCCATGAGGATGGCAGGGATCAGACTCTGCATAGGGACCCTTCTGGCCATCAAAAACATAATCCGTGGATATATGTATCATGGGAATATCCAGCTCCAGACATAAATCAGCCAGAAGCGCAGGAACCGCGGCATTTACAGCAAATGCAACTTCTCGCTCAGCTTCCGCCCGATCCACATTGGTATAAGCAGCTGTATGGATAAGCGCGTGAGGATGTACCTGCATGATGTGTTGATTGACGGCAGTAGAATCGTTTAAATCCAACTGGGTCACCCTGATATCACTGTGAGTGGGATATATGCCAGGATTAAGATCGATACCACTAATCATATAATCTTTCGAATATTCTTTGACGAGGTTCTGCCCTAACATCCCGTTTATTCCCGTGATCAGCAATCGTTTTTTCAACTATCCATTTCCTTGCAGCTAATATCAGCTTGCTTTAATCCGACTCAAATACTTTAGTATCAAAGGTCCGAATAATCGTCTCCATCTGCCGTATATAGGGCATCTTAGCTTTATCAGGAGCGTGAATTATTCCGGATATCAAATAAATTCGATCCATGATGGGCTCATAAAATCCATAGGCGATAAAGGGTCCTCCCTTGACCTCTTTTTTCGATTCCCAGAGACCATAATACTTAATGGCTGAAAATTGTTTGAACCAGATGGGTTCAACAGTGAGATATTCCTTATTGAGCACTATGGAACCAAGTTTAGCACCAAAAGTTGAGTTTAACAATTTATCGAGTTGTATTTCCAGTGTGCTGTCATCTGCTTTTTCCCAACTAACTGCCAGCCACCTGTACGGAAAATCTCTTCCAAGCCAGACCAGCTTTTTTTGGGGATTATTTTCAATTTCTACATAGTCATGCATCATTCGCAAATAGTACCCATGCTGTTCAAAGTAGCTTTCTGCTAGCTCAAATTGTTCACCAGAACGGTAAACGAAGGCTGTATTGCGATCAAACATGGTTTTTTCAATAAAATCAAATATCTGTTTCTGGTTTACTTGTAGTCTGCTTCTCAAATCTGCAATTGTTTTACCCACCACCACAATGAGAGCCTGTCCTCGTGCATAGGGATCATTTTGATAATAGTAACCCCTTGGATTATTTCTAATTTTTGCAAGGGTCGAATCGGGTAACATGGAACGAACCTGTGCAGTAACTGGACTCTCGCTTTCAAGTCGAGTCAAGATCAGGATATTTTTATTCAGAATATTGTTATTCAACTCACTGGCTTCGATGCGCTCAAATGAGTAGAGTGGTTCGGTTCCTGGTGTATGGTATATTTTACCTAAAGTTTGTTCAAGAATTGACTCACAAGCCTCCCAATCTCGTTCATCACTGACCACTGTTATCACATGGTCATAGCCGATTGCCTCGTCCTTTGGTCGCTCACAGGCTGTAAAGCTAATAAGTGACCCAAGACCTATAATAAAAAGCTGCATTATTCTCATATTATTCTCCCCACCCAATCCCTATCAATAGGTCTGTAAATTATCCAATTCATTTTGCTGAAGTATGGTTTATTTGACGACAAGTTCAAAATCAGCCAATCCCTCTGAAACCGATACTGAGATGACTTTAACCTCTACCGGGTCTCCCAGTCTGTATGATTTCCGCGTCCGTCTGCCTGTTAAACTATAGTCGTCTTCTCGATACTCATAATAGTCGTCCTTGAGACTGCCCGCATGGACCAGACCATCAACAAACGATTCCACAAGCTCAACAAAGAACCCGAAATTGAGTACGCCAGAGATGACCCCATCAAAGGTCTGACCGACCCGTTTACTTAAGAACTGCAACTGTTTCATCTTCACGTGATCTCGTTCGGCTTCTATGGCAACCCGCTCTCTCTGCGAGCAGTGTTCTGCAAGTTTTTCCAAGCTATCAAGTGATGGAACATTCTCAGGGCTGTCTGCCAGATAAGACTTTAGCAATCGGTGAACCGTTAAATCGGGATATCGTCTAATTGGCGATGTGAAATGGGTATATGAAGTAAATGCCAATCCGAAATGGCCCAGATTTTCGACTGAATATCTGGCCTTGGACATGGAGCGCAGGGCCAACTTCTCTATAAAATGGCGATAGGGACTCTCTCTCACCGCTTCAACCAATGCCTGATAATCTTTAGGATTTACCGGTTTGGATATTTTCTGGGGAATTTTCAATCGATTCAAAATATTTTGAAGTTTTTCTATGTTATCCACAGAAGGCGATTCATGAATACGGTAGATACCTGGCAATTTGAGTTTCTGGAATTTTTCTGCCAAAAATTCGGCCGTGACCCGGTTAGCGGCCAGCATGAATTCTTCTACCAGTCGATGCGCCGTTAGTCGTTTTGAAGGTTTTATCTCGTGGGGGAATCCTGTTTCATCTAAAATGATGATGGGCTCAGGTAAATCCAGGTCGATGCTGCCCTTAGCCTTACGCTCCCGAAAGAGAATTTTCCTAAGCTTCTCCATCTCGTGGATTTCAGGGGACAAATCGTGTTTTTCTCCAAGGATGATAGATTCAACTTCTTCATATGAAAATCTCTGGCGCGAGTGAATTACTGATGGCATTATTTTGTAATTGTGAATATTCCCATCCCGCTCTATGTCCATGAGACAAGACATGCTCAGACGATCAACTCCCTGCTTAAGGGAACACAGGTCCGAAGCCAGTGCCTCAGGTAACATGTGGATGGCTGATCCGACCAGGTAAACACTGGAGCCTCTCTCCAAAGCCCCATCATCGATAGGACTCCCCGGGGTGACATAGTGAGAAACATCAGCGATGTGCACACCCAGTGTCCAGCCCTTCTTTGTGACTTCAATAGAAACAGCATCATCAAAATCCTGGGCTGTCTCAGGATCAATTGTAAAGCAAGTAAGGTGTCTCAGGTCCTGGCGCTTTTCTGTTTCCAGACCCACACTTTTCTGTGAGAATGAATCTGCCTGCTCAAGCGCTTTATCCGTCCAGGTTGTGGGTAAATCATGCTCGTGTACGATAAGCGCAATATCAATCCCGGGATCACCAGGGAAGCCAAGAATATCTTTTATCCTAACCAGGGGCTCGGGGTGACCAGGATCCCAGCTAATTAACTCAACTGAAACAATTTGGCCATCTCTTGCCACACCATGCTTGCCGCGCTCTACTGCAAATCGGACTCGGATCCGTTTATCTTCAGGAACCACCCATTGGCCAAACCGATCTTGTTGGTAGATACCGACAAATTCTGTTTGGTGCCTTTGAATAACCTCAATAATTTCGGCCTCTAGCTTATCCCCTTTTTGCGATTTGAGTATTTGTACCCTGACCAGATCTCTATGAAAGGCATGCTGCATATGCTGAGCCCTTACAAAAACTTCAGACCCATCCTTTAGCTCTACAAATCCAAAGCCCCTGCTTGTAACGGCAAGGGTACCCGTTTTTTGTTGCTGCTTGGCTTTAAAGGCGTATTGATGGCGCCCCTTATGTGCCAAATCTCCTTTCTGATACAACTCAATCAGAATCAACTTTAAATTGTGATAATCTTTTTCATGAATTCGAGCCGCTTTTGCCAATGCTCTGGGATTGTACCAGCGACCTGGATTTTGTTTCAGAATGTCAACTATTTTTTTTTCGATTATCGATCGATCCATGGAATTCCTCCAGAATATTCAATATGTAAAAAGCTATTGCGCATGTTTAATCCACGATGACTTGCGAGAATCAACCTTAACGGACCGCTACCACTTCGAAGCTGAAACCCCACTCCATAGCCATTAAGCATCTGAAGCGAGTTTGATTCATTATACAATCCCAGATCAACGAGGGCAAGGAATTGCGATTCACTTCCCAGTTTAAAGTGCAGCTCGTGTTGGAGGCTCATTATGCTCTGACTGCGCAAAATATTTTCGTCATAACCCCTTACACTATTGACACCACCAAGCGCTACCAGGGTTGAAGGATCAGATTCATCAAAGCTCTGATTCTGAACAACTATCTGAGTTCTCTGGGACAAATAAAATCGTGAAGTCAAATTTAGTTCATATTCAGATCGAAAATTGAATCTGCGTACTGACCCAGGTTCAAAATTGATTGCCTGAGAAAGCGAAGTTCTAAGAGAGACCCCCCGATGTGTCACAAGATTTAAATTAGATTGCCTATACCCCAGACCCAATAATTGTTTTCGACTTGCTGCCCACTGAGGGTTCATAGCCAATCCCTCATGAGTGATCAGTGACTGTAGATTTTCATATTGAAAAATAAGCGATCTTTCCCAATCGAGACTCCAGTCAACTCCCAGAGTCGTTTGAACAATTTGATAATTTCCTTCTATAACTTCACGACCGAATTTAAAAATACCCATGAGGGGCAAATCAAATATCCACGGGTGCTCATATCCGATCACAAATGATTCAGAATTGGCTCTCAGCCTTTTCCACTGCAAACTGAACGACTTGCCTCTTCCGTCAAAGTTTGGAACCTGGATATTGATATGCCCATACCAGGCAACGGTATCGGCATTTGCGCTTTGATTGAAGCTTGCGAGCGCCTCGGCTCTCAATTCAGGTTTACTTTTTACCCTGTAATTTAAATGATACAAATTATTGGCATCTATGGCAATTCGTTTGTCCTTTGAGATCTGATACCCAATTCCACTTATTCGGGCTTCTCCCTGTGCAAGCTTATCCGCCGGGATAGCATTTAATCCCAAGGTAAACTCCCGTTTGAGATAACGATCGTCCCTTGCCGATACTCCCTCAAAGTGAATATCGTAAATAGTTACAATCTCTCCCGGTTGTACTGTGGCAATAAGAATTTCAGAATATCTAGCTATCGTGTCTAATTGAATACTTGCATCCCAGTAACCCTCTGATTTATAACCCTCGAGTTGTGACTCCAAGATGGAATCGAGTTCAGAAGCCTCGATAATTAGAGAATCGATTGACATGTCATTTTTCAAAATTACAGATAATTCCTGAGCCTGTATAGCCGGGAGTAGCGCCCCTATGAGACCCAATTGTTTCAACAATTTTGCCATTAGAAATGTGTCCGCCCTTCCACACGCAGGAATTGTTCAGCTTCAACATCTCCCCGCTTCTGGAAACTATAATTTATCGACAGTTGAAACCGACTGGAAAAGATATACCGGCCATTTACAGAATATCTCCAATTCTCTCCAGGTTGTCTGCCGGAAAAAACAGAATAGGGTATCCCCTTCACATTTGCATCAATACGCGAAGCTGTCAGCTTTTGGTCAACTCTGCCTCGCTGTCTGATTCGTAGATTATAGTCAATGCCATAAAATCTCTCTTTATATGATTGTTGTAATTGGAGATCTTCAATTTGTGAGAATTTGAAAACCAAGTTCAGTCTTTGGCCAGGGGTGATCTGAAGGATATGCTCGACAAAGGGTCGGTAGGCAGTCCAATTTTCCTGTGCCAGTGCATTGTATTCAATGTCCCTAGTGCGTACTTCCAAGAGGAGGCCAATGTTTGAAGTATTTTTTCCATCCCAGGCTAATCCAGCCTCTATTTGATGTGAATTATATTCATTCGCTTCCCGGCCATAATTATAAAGCGTTGAACGATTTGATGTCTTTTTTCCAGCGTAATTAAGTGTACGGAAGAAATCTTTCCGTCCTGTTTGATAAAATAAATCTAAACTGCTCAAGGATTGGTTCTGAATCGTGGACTTTGTATCGACCTGCAGTTTAACCCGTGATTCATAGGCTAATTTGCTTTTAAAGCCCTTTTTATCCAGCTTGCCGAAGTTATCCGAGCTGTATTCTACTCTGGTCTTATTCTCATAAGTTCGCACTTGCTCCTCGATATCAGAATAAACGCGCTGCCTGGCATAGCGACCACCGTCCATAGGGATATAATCCATGATCAATGGATCAAAACTAAAGTCTCCATAACCCGTGTCCACCTCAATATAGTGGTAATCGTATTTTGGGATATGCTCTTCATCTATGAAATAATGCTCCTGGAATCGAAGGTTGTTATCGAGGGCTTTGCCATTCAGTTGTAAATTGCCTAAAAAATATCTGGTGGTGGCGCTGCTATCCTTCTCATGTTCGCGGTATTTAAGACTTATTCGTCCCTGACTGTTCAAAAGATCACTAAATATATATTCGCTTGACCAATCCTGACGACGCTCTGCCCAATTCTGGATTTGACTCGAAGATAAAAAGGAAGTCTCATCAGAACCCACCCGGTAATCCAAACGCCTGGCATAAAGTAGCTGAAGCATGTGTTCATTCGACCAGCTATAAGTAGTGCCTAAGCCTGTTTTAAGATGATCGTTGGGAGCGTAATAGCTGCTGCTTTTAGCACCTTCTTCAATGTTCATGGTTAACTCTGTTGTGAGACGTCCAGTTTCGAGCGTAGATATTAAATTGTGGTATTGGCTAGTAGAACTATCTCTGGATGTAAAGGAAGAGCTTATTTCGCCTTTTAGGACCCTTTCTGGATCTGTTTTACCGATTATCTGAACCTGATCCCCTATGGGCATCCCAGATCTTGATAAACGTGACACAGTCCCGGTAAAATAACTATGCTTCAAATCCCCTAGTCGAAGCATCCCTGCATTCAGCCGTTCTTCTTCTTCCATGCGCGGTCGTATCCGCCAGAGTCGATAATATTCAAGCGATTCGAGGGCATCATGGGAAACATAACCAGATTCATAGTATTTATCGCCAATATTTAGTGCGAGGTACCTTCCCTCGCTGGTCAAATTTAGATCCCATCCAATTCTGTTCTGGGTAACTCGAGAGGATGCATAAAGATTTTTTATGCTTTGAGATAGACCAAGGTCAAGATTCACAGCCAGAAAATTTAAGTCGGCCCCACTGGATATGGAGAAAACGGATCGGGATTGAGGTGCAAAATATTTTTGTGCAGGTAAATACTCTCCCTTGAGTGTGTCATAAACAAAAATGCTACCCGATGATCCAAGCTCTTTTCGATAGTTCCCCTCAGCAAGACCAACAAATGTAAAGGCGACAGAGTATGTACCCTGCCCATCTCCAGCGTAGACCAACACATCTGTATCCATCAAATCATAGGACCCATTTGCAGTATCAGACACGATTCCACTCACCCAGGTGGTGGCAACCGTATCAGCTAGGGGAACGAACACATCCTTGAGAAAATCGGTCTCGATATTCCCCAGAGGATTCGTCCGGTCATCTTTTAGCTCCTGGAATGAGGCCGAAATATATAGAGCAGATTCATCCTTTTCTCCCAGAGCAAAACCGACGCTGGCCAGCTGTTTCCCAAATGAATAGGAAGCCAGATAAATATCTGGCACATATTCAAATTCAATACTTATTCTTGAATTGCTTGACAGAATTCTTTTTTGCGTGAAAGAAATTTCTGCAGCGTTATAATCGATGATATAATCATCATCTTCGCCCCGTTGCAAAAGCTGATCGTCAAGTTTGACCTTTTCAGAACCAGCCAGAACAATAATAAATTTCTCACCGTTCTCTCCAATCAGTCTATAGGGGCCTTGTTTACCATCCTTCCCCTGCATCTCCAGCAAATGATATTTGCCATAGCTAAAACCCAGAGTAGTGTTCAATGAAGCGTTTCTTGAATTCGCATTTAGAGTGATGCCTTCAATGGATCGCTCCATTTGACCAAACTTGCCATTACTCAGTCGCAGATCGATATCCCCAATAGCGACATCCAGTGCTGGTCCCTTCACACTAACCATAACTCGGTCGAAATCATTCAGTCGTCGGGTATTTCCGATCGGTTGAAGTGGCGACGTTTTATCGGTCAGAACGCCAGATACTGTATAATGCTCACTTAAACTGCCGGATATTTTCAAATACATGCTGGATTGAAGGGAAACTGATGAACCACTGGATACTTGAATGCCTCGACTAATGCTACCGGTTGCAGCTAATTCATTATCAGGTTGAGGGGCTGATATTCCACTTTCACGACCTGTCCCCTGTTCCAGGCTATCTTGGGTTGGAGCGTAGGGAGGAAATTCCAATTCGTAATGCTGTTTGAATGTTAGCGTGTCGCCATTTATAACAATATTTATTGAATCGGTTGTGGATTCAAGACTATCAGAAACAATCGTCGACCAGGCAGATGCAGTGTTGAATAAGACAACAAGGGTCAGACTGATAAAAATAAATGGAAAACGGCTATACTTATGGGTTTTCAAGTGATACTTATTCTCTAGCCTCTCTGCTCCCCGCGCATGAAGTCCTGAAGTAAACGAGTAAATCAATAGAATCGTTCCCTGAAGGGGAAATATTTGGGAAATAGTTTACCAGGTTTCAGCCAGGATGAGAATATTATAAATAATATGAGCATAGACACTGATGCCATATCCTCTGAAATAAAAAAGGGTGCCCAGAATCGTGCCGCCAAAGACCCGTTGTGCAAAGACGGGAAAATAATAGACCTCCATGAACAGATGAAATGCGGCAAAAACACAGGCCGCTAAAACAATGGAGACGGGTACGGCGAAGACAGGATCCAGCGCCAACCCTCGGTCGAGAATAACAAGGATAGCACTGATGAGTACCAATCGAAAAATAAGCTCCTCAAAAATGCCGGCACCAAGGGCAAGATTCATGTTTGAAATCTTATCTTCCAGAGAGATGATCTGAAGCGACATATGTGAAAATAGCTGCATAGCCATAAATAGAATGCTTGCCCAAAATATACTTTCCAGAAGCATATATATTATGTAGTTGGCACGAATACCTGGTCGTTTCTCAATGCTGTACCCTCTCCACATGACGGCAATAAAACATCCAAGGAGAATACCGGAAACAGCATAGGCATTGGTCAGGTGCAAACTCTCGAAAAGATTTCTTAATAGAATCTCCCCTGTATTTCGCATCTCAAAGAATGAATTGCGAAACAAGACAAGAATTCCGATTTCATAAATAACAAGAACTGGCAGTGTCATAACCAGGCTATAGTGAATTGTCTTTGAACTGCTGAGGTATTGGCGCACAGGTGAGACTATTTTTGCCATGAATTACTCGTTATTTTTAAGAGAAAGAAAAGCCTGATGCCTCTATATAGTGAATCAGTCGTTAAGCTTTAGCACAGCCAGGAAAGCATCTTGAGGGATTTCAACGCGACCCACCTGTTTCATACGTTTCTTTCCAGCTTTTTGCTTTTCCAGGAGCTTTCTTTTGCGGGTAATATCCCCCCCATAACATTTTGCTGTAACATTCTTTCGCAAAGCGCGAACTGTTTCACGGGCAATTATTTTCTGACCAATAGACCCCTGGATGGGGACTTCAAATTGTTGTCTCGGGATTAGTTCCTTGAGTTTAGCGCACAATCTGCGGGCATGATCGAAGGCCTTGTCCCTATGGACAATTTGCGAAAGCGCATCGACTCTTTCTGCAGCGATGAGGATATCTAATTTAACCAGATCACCTTTTCGGAAGTCAATGGGCTCATAATCAAAGGATGCGTAGCCTCTTGAGGTGCTTTTTAGTTGATCATAAAAATCAAAAATGATCTCAGCAAGTGGGATTTCAAAATATATCTGAACCTTTGATTCATTAAAATAATGAGTTGATTTATAGATTCCCCGTTTATCAATGATCAGTTTCATAAGATTGCCGATGTACTTTGGTGGCGTCAGTACTTCAGCCGAAACGTAGGGCTCTTCAATCTGCTCAATTTCGCCTGGCTCAGGCAAATCACTGGGTTTATCAACCATAACGTGACCACCAGCGCGAAGGTTAACCCGGAATTTTACATTGGGTTGGGTCGTGATAAGTTCAATGTCGAATTCACGTTCTAGCCGTTCCTGGACGATTTCCATATGTAAGAGCCCGAGATAGCCGACCCTAAATCCGAATCCGAGAGCACCTGAAGTTTCAGGTTCCCAGGTAAGCGCGGCATCATTCAGGTTCAATTTCTCCAGAGCCATTCGTAAATTGGTGTAGTCTTCTGAAATGATTGGATAGACACCGGAGTAAACCATGGGTTTGACTTCACGATACCCCGATAGTGCCTCAGTAGCCCCATTTCTGGCAGTGGTTATTGTGTCGCCAACTTTTATTTCGCTTATGTCTTTAATATTGGCAATGATATAGCCAACATCGCCCGCTCGTAAAATGTTACCCTTAACTCTTTTCAGTTTGAAAAAGCCGAGTTCTGCGACTTCATATTCTTCTTTACTGGCCATGAATCGCATAATATCCTTCGACTTCAATTGCCCTTCCAGAACTCTGACATAAGCGACAGCACCTCGATAAGCATCATAAGTGCTATCAAAAACCAATGCTCTGAGCGGTACATCATCATCACCACGTGGAGCTGGTATTTTGGCGATGATGCTTTCAAGGATCTCGATGATACCGATATCGGCTTTGGCCGACGCCAATATGATGTCATCTTGATCGCAGCCTAACAAATCTACTATTTGCGTTTTTACATCATCTATTTGTGCCGCAGGCAAATCAATCTTATTTATAATTGGGATAATCTCTAATCCGCTGTCCACAGCCAACATGGCATTACTTACAGTTTGAGCCTCAACCCCTTGGGCTGCGTCGACGAGGAGCAAAGCACCCTCACAGGCCTCAAGGCTTCGGGAGACCTCATAACTGAAATCAACATGTCCCGGGGTATCAATAAGATTTAATGTGTATGTGATTCCATCTTTTGCTGGATATTTAAGCTGGATGGGATGGGATTTGATGGTTATCCCGCGTTCACGCTCTAAGTCCATATCGTCCAGTACCTGATTCATCATCTGTTTATCAGAAAGTGTATGAGTTTCTTCCAACAAACGATCGGCAAGGGTTGATTTACCATGGTCTATATGGGCAATGATGCAAAAATTTCGAACGTCAGATCTTAACATAGGGCGCAATATACGCGCGATTGTGAGGTATCAAACAGGAAGCAGAATGTCGCCTGATTGATATTCAGATTGTCACACAGGCTATCATTCAATTTTCGGATAATTGGATCCAAAATGCGACGCATAAACGATTTATTTTAGCTGATTATTAGACGGATATTTTGGGTTCGGGGACCCAACCATATCAAGTGATAAACTGCGGCAGAAAAAATTAGAACTTTAGAAAAAAGCAGTTTCCGCCTTGCTCGCTTTTTTCGGTACCGACTTCCGCGCCGTGAGAATCTGCAATCCGTTTTACAATGGCGAGACCGAGTCCGCGACCCTTTTTCTCCCCTTTTTCGAGTTGAACTGATCTTTCAAAAATGGCCTCTCGTTTTTCCTTGGGAATAGGCGTTCCATGGTCTTCAACCCGCAGAACAATCCGCCCCTCCTCCTCTTCACCGAGCTTGATATCAATAATGCCACCTACTGCAGCATATTTTATTGCATTACTAATATAATTTTTTGGGATTTCTGAAATTATCGGATTTGCAAACACCATCTGTGTGGGAGGCAACTTTAAATTTATTTTCATATTTGATGTGGAAAGCTGGGAATTGAACTCTTTAACTATTTCAATAAGAATTGGGACCAGATCTAATTCGTAACGACCGATCTCTTCGCCAATACTTAATTTTGAAAGCACGGTGGCATTGTCGATGACCTTCAGCAGACTATCGCTGCTACCTCTCAGGACCTCGAATAACTCATTGTTGCTATCTTCGTTTTCCAGTAACTCCGTCACCGAGCTAATAACTCCAGCCGGATTTCTAAGATCATGTGTGATCACATCGAGTAGCAACTCTTTCATCCCGTTAGCCCGGGTAAGCTGATCTGCCAACTCACGGAGTGCTTTATCTTTTTTGGCACGATCAATGGTAAGTGCGACCTGACCGGCAGCGAGATTCAGCAAGCGCACATCTTCATCCTCATAGTGCGTTATACCGGCGTATTCTTGGAGTACAAAGGCCCCAATGACTTCATCTTTTACTTTCAGTGGTATGCCCAACCAAACACTGGGAACATCACCAGTCAGCATAATTTGTCCCCCGCCGACCAGATTACGAATCTCCTCTGTATTCAAGTGCAAGGTCTTACCAGAGACAATTGTTCTGGCAGTAAGCGATACTTCGGGATCACAGGGTATACTTTCAGGCATATCTGTTCCGTAATAATCACGATCGAAGGGAAAGTATATTGTATTGCTCTCTTTATTCAACATCGCCATAAAGAAGTTGCTGGTATGGATAATCTCGCTAATGAATTGGTAAATTTTTTCGTAGAGTTTTGAAACATCCTTCGCCTTAATGGCTGCTGAGGTGATGGCGTAGAGTACATCTTTAAGTTTTTGGTCTCTTAGGGACCGTTTCTCTTCCTCCTTCTGCCGGCTGATATCCTCGCTCAGCGCGACGAAATGAGTGATAGTATTCTGCAAATCTTTTATCGGTGCGATGGAGAGTTTTCCCCAAACCAGTTCACCGCTTTTTTTCTTGTTTATTATTTCACCTTTCCAAACAGTCCCTGCATTTATCGTCTCCCACAGTGCCTTATAAAAGCTAGCATCATGCTTGCCGGAACTAAATGCACGTGGGTTTTTTCCAATGACCTCATCTGCAGAATAACCCATTATGGAAGAGAATTGCGAATTTACATATTCAATTTTGCCTTTAACATCGGTGATCACAGTCATAACCGGACTTTGATCCACTGCCTGGCTGAGTTTACGTAAGTCTACATTTGCACTATTTTGATCCGTGATATCCAGCACATGACCGGTATTTTTAATTGCACCTGTGCTGTCTGAGTAGCCATTGGCAGAGACGAAAAGCTCGCGAATTTGACCGTCGGGTAAAAAGATATCCACTTCATATTCTGAAGGCGGATTTTCACCTCTTTGTCTGGCCTCGTAGTATTCGACGACTTTATCTCGCGTTGATCCAAGATATTCATAAAAATTTGAACCTATCAATTCAGCTTCAGAACGGCCAAATATTTTACACAATTTTTCATTCACATATTCGAATTTATAATCTTCATTTATCAGGTAGATACCGGTAGTGGATTGTTCGACGATGGCTTTGATATGTGCTTCTGACTCATCGGCCAAAAGCTGAGTTTTCCGTTTCTCATCTTTTAAACGCAGATTATTTATCCGCTGCGAAAAGAATTGGGCCAGATCCGAAATTACAAGTTCTTCACGGCTATACTCAGCCGCTTCAAAATTCCATTGATATCCAAAAAGACCAACTATTTCATCATCAATTGTGAGCGGGGCGTAGAATGTTTGTTCATTAAGAATCGAATTCATCAGTTCGTCAGGCATGATGGCGTTTTGTTGTGGGATTGTGGTTTGTGTTTGTTGCGTACAATATTTTGTGAATGCCTGATCGTCCAGAGAACTAGATTTAATGGTCACGAAATGCCCCTCGCTATCATGCCAGAGCAACACCCAATATCGATTAAATAATTTGGAATTCGATATGGAGTTATCAAGATGCACTAATATCTGCGGCAGTGTCTGCGAGGGTTGCATACCTGTCAGGATCGTATCCTTGAGTGACCGAAGCTCACTGATACGCAATATCATCTGATCTACAGCAAATCTTGAGAGGGCAATCCGCATCATTGTATATGCGGCCTGATCATCAATTGGTTTATGTAAAAAGCCGTAGGGATCAGCGTCCTGTAGTGCTTTTGAGATATGGGCATCATCGCCATAGGCTGTTGCAAATATTACGGGGACTGAATGTTTAGCATGAATCAATTTTGCTGTCTCGATCCCATCGATATTACCACGCAGCTGAATGTCCATGACGATAATATGAGGGCTATATAAAAAGGCTAACTCAATAGCTTCCTTGCCAGTACCGGCAATACCGACAATTTCACAATCGTGCTGCTGGAGTCTGATCGAAAGATCTTCTGCAGCTAGCCGTTCATCTTCAACAATTAAGACTTTGATATTATGTTTGGTTTCGTTCATGTTTTTATATCATTTCGAAAATCATATGAGAGCAGTCAATGTCACAATCTGAAACAAACCAGCGCGTTTCACTTTCGGAGGTCTCCATCAGTATCGGCGACTCACTGAATTTCTGAAAGATATTTTGCAATTCTCTGACCGGCTTTACCATCCCAGCCTGGAATTGGGTATCCATCGAGTCTATCCCCGTCCATAATTTCAAGGATCTTTTCGCGGATGGCTGGAACATCATTTCCCATGAGTGTATTTGTACCTCGTGCCAGAGTGATGGGTCGGTTGGTGCTAGATCCAAGAGTAAGGCATTGGACGCCTAATATGCTGGACTCTTCTTGAATGCCTTGTGAGTCTGTGATAACCAACGCTGAATTCTTGAGCAATTTAAGCATATCCCAATAATTTTGCGAAGCAATGAATTGTAAGTTGTCAGTTGACTCGAGGATAATTTCTGGCATTCTCTCGAGGACCAATACAGTTTTGGGGTGAAGTAAAATGTAAAATCGAATATTTTCTGAAAGTGCTTCCAACATTGTGAATAACGAAGCGACAAATCCTTGATTCTTGAGAGTATGGTTGTGGTGGAGCGTAACCATGATATAAGAAGCAGGCTCCAATCCATATCTATCCAAAATTGAACTGTCTTCGGAATATCCAAGATTCCCAAATACCGCGTCTGCTCTAACATTGCCTGATTCAAACATATTTATGTTGTCATAACCCTCTCGGATAAGATTTATGACAGCTTCTTCACTTCCAGTAAATAAGATGGTTGAGAGCCGGTCAATCAGGATATCATTCTGTTCTTCAACAAGATGATTATCAAAGGAACGAACTCCAGAATCAATATGGGCGATTTGTATACTATGTCGGGCAGCAACCAGTGAACATCCCAGAGCTGAATCTGAATTTCCTATGACGAGCACCAAATCTGGAGAATCCAGAAGTAGTTGATTTTCATAGGCTATCATGATCGAAGCTAAGTTTTTAACACCTTCAATCCTGGCTATTTCGAGATTGATATGTGGCTGCATATTAAATTGATCAAACAGATCCTGGCTAAGCTCCGGATCATAATGCTGCCCCGTGTAAATGACTCGAAGATCCAGAGTATCCTCATAATCAAGAAGGCTTTGATTTAAGGCTGCTGCCTGGATTATATCGGGACGAACCCCAACGATCAAATCTATCTTACGCATAACACTCCCGGGTATTGAATAACCTAATCTTTATTGATATGCTTAAAATGAATAATTTAGGTTTAAAACATAATTTCGATTTGCGCCTGGCCAATAATATCCTCCATAATATTCGTATCCAAAGGTTGCATATTGGGCGTCCAGTATATTATTCACTTTTAGCTGAACTCCCAGCTTCCAAAAGGTTAGCTGGAGTGAAATGTCAGCCAGAAAATAAGAAGGAATTGAAAGCTCATCAGAATTCTCGAAGTCAATGAACTGCTGACCCACATACTTCAATGATAGGCTACTTAAAATGTTTTTGTTCTGCTGGTAGTTCAAATGAAGATTCCCAAGTATGGCTGGAACGTTTGTAAGAGACTTGCCCTGCATCGGACCCGCGGCAAATTTATGCTCTGAAACACTGCCATTTAAATTTATTGAGAACTTTTTCATGATTTGTGATTTTGTTTCAAGTTCTATTCCGCGGTGTATAGTGAGATTAGCAGACTCTAACCCAAAGCTTCCTTCCTGAAAATCGTAGATGTTATTTAGTAATTCATTTTGATAATCGATTTGATACAAATTGACAGAGATACTCTGCATACCGACGTACCAGACCAGTCCAAGCTCTGTATTTCTTACCCCTTCTGTTGGTGCTGAGACAGGAGTACTCCAGACATCATCGGCCTCTATAATTTGACTGTCAGCCGGCTCCTTCTGGGCTGAACCAAAGCTGGCAAAGATGCTCAAACCCTCGGATAATTCATAGCGCAGACCCAGTCTTGGGTTTATAAAATTCCAATTTGCAGAGAGGGCAACCCCTGGGGCATGACCAATTTGATCCTGATCAAGCTGCCACCAGATTCCCTGTACTCGCAAGCCTAGATTAGCGCTGAATTTTGGAGAGAACCTGTACAGCATTTGGGTGAAAACTGTGAGAAGTTGTTTGTGACCTACATAGGAATAATATTTATAGGGATTGGAAAGTATCCCGGACAAATATGGATCACTAACATCAGAAACCTCACCAAAATGGTCGCCTGTATATTGTCTCAACTCCAGGCCCATATCCGAGCGCCATTTTTTTGCTTCATATGTCCACACAGGTGTGATACCAAAGTAATTATTATTAATCCATTTTCGTCGTAACAGATCCGTTTCCATAACCTGCTCAATTGTGTCTGGGTAAACATCCTGTATGTCAAGATTATAGCTAAAGAAATCTTGCTCATATCTCTGATCTTCGTAATACCCCGTGCCCCGAACCAGATACAAAACGTTGTGTATTGTTGAATGATCATTAAAGTAAAATTGTGTATTCAGTGAATAGATTTCCTGAAAATAATCATCAGTGAAAGGCGTTGTCCAGGGCATTTTCTCCCGGCGCAAGTCTGGATTATCAAGATACGCTTGACTAACGCCATCCCATTGAAGTACACTCAATTCTTTTCCGAGAGTCGCCCTGAATTGATTGGTGAATCCTGTGCCCCGATGCTCAAGTCCGACCACCAGCGATCTTTGTTCAGATCGAGAGTCAACTCGATAGCCATCTGAATCAAGAAAAGAGGCTCTCATGCTGAAGCTCAGATTGTCGCCGAATCTTAAGCCTGACTTATAGGCTATGCTATATTTACTGGTATTGTAGGATCCAGTAAGGGCATTCAGATTTAACGTCTCGCTAGCGGATTTAATACCCGTATTAATATTGATTGAACCCCCAAATGAGGATGCTCCATAGAGACTACTGCCAATCCCTCTCTGAATTTCGACGTCTTCGGCATCACTCAGAATATCCCCGTGATCCACCCAGTATACCTGATGACTCTCGTTGTCATTGAGAGGGACATTATCCAGCATCACTGAGATTCTGCTCTGATCAAACCCTCGAATTGAAACATAGGAATATCCCGTTCCGTTACCTGATTCGCTGTAGGCGTGAACACCTGCTTCAGAACTGAGTATCATGGGTACATCTTCAACAGTGTAACGCTGGCGAATTTCAGATTTATTCAAAAACGAATAGGCGACGGATGCCACGCCTGGCAGCACACGATTCGCTGAGATATTGATGCTTTGGCCCTGCAATATTTTTGGTTTCAGTTGGATATACTGATCAAGTTCATCTGAGGCAACCTGCATCGTCTCATAACCAATACACCGGATTGTAAGACTGTCATTGGTCAACAGATTCAAGACATAATCGCCTTTAATATCTGTACTGGTTCCAGATAGGTCTCCAAAAATATCGACTCCAGGAATGCCTTCGCCACTATAAAGATCGACAATCCGACCCTCGACGTGATGGGTATCTGCTTCCAGATTATTAGTTATAAAAAGTAATAGAAATAGGATGGATATTAGTTTGCAATACAATTGCTCTCCCTACGCTGGCATGATCCAGATCAGGTTCAAAGGGTTTGATC
>JABMOT010000075.1 GCA_013202385.1 Fidelibacterota bacterium | reverse complement strand
GGATGAATCCTCACAGCACAAGAATAAAGATAAAGCGATGAAGGTACTCCGGGCTCGACTTTTAGCCCATGAACACGAAAAACAGAATAGTCATGTAGCTGCGATGCGGAAAACTCTGGTCTCAACTGGCGATCGTAGCGCAAAAATTCGTACTTATAATTATCCTCAGGGACGAGTTACAGACCATCGCATAAACCTGACATTGTATAGACTGGAAGAAATTACCAACGGGGATCTTGCAGAACTTCACGAAAAACTTGTGGCGGCGGAGATGGTCAACAGACTGGAGTTACTTTGAGCATGGCTTCATCACGCTCAATGCGGACTTGGCGGAAATTTCACCGTTATTCCTTTGGCTACAGTAAATGGATCAGCCTTATCTTGGTTATTTTGTTGCTGGTCATTTCAATCACCGGTATCCTACTTACGCATCAAAACGACTTGAAGTCTATTCAGACAGGGCGAGTTCCATTAAGTATTCTACCAGATCATTATGAAACCAGGCTCGAACAAACCCGTGAACGGCAGGGGACCAAAGATATTTTTGCAGCCCAGGATAATGTCCCCGTGCGCTGGATTATCCTGGATTTGCATACGGGAGAATTTTTTGGAAAATATGGACCCTTCTTATATGACCTGTTGGCAGCGATAATGCTGGTTTTGGGAAGTACTGGGATGTATATGTATTTCAAAATTAGAAAGAATAGTATTTATTAAAGGGAGGGAGAGAATGATGTTTAAAGAGAGAATGATCGTGGTTTTAGCTATACTGAGTATTGGGTTGATGGCCTGTAGCTCTGACACCGTAAAGGGGTCAGGTGAGCAGTATGGTCATGGTGTTACCTTAGACAAAGCCATTCCGATCAGTGAAGTCTTTACTCAGATGAATGATCTGAATGGACAAGTTGTTCGGGTGTCTGGAACTGTTAATGATCTGTGTAAGCACAAAGGGTGCTGGATGCAGGTAACTGATGGTGAAAATGTTCTTACCGTTCGCTTCAAGGATGAGGCTTTTATTCTACCAGCATCTGCAGCCGGTCGGAATGTAGATTTTGAGGGCTTACTCATTGCCGAAAAGATCTCTAATCCGCTGGGTTCGAGAAGTGCCTGTGCCGAAGGTGGTGAACATAGTGGAGAGGGTGCTTGTGAAAGTGAAAGAGCTGAAGCTACAATACTAAAAGTGGCGGATATGCGCTACACAATGGTCTCCACTGGCCTTGTTTTATTATAAAACATGATGGCTATCTGTAACGATTAAATAGGAACTGCATCTAATCATACGCGAATTGACAATTGAAGAGACGCCTGAGCTGATTCAGGCTGCCCGAGACGGTAACCGAGTTGTACAATCACAACTTGTGACAATGTACTCTGGTCGCATCTACAATTTAGGGTTGCGTATGCTGAGAAATAATGAAGACGCTGAGGATATGCTTCAGGAGACTTTCATTAAGGCCTTTCAAAAGATCGAATCGTTTAAGGGTAGTTCCAGTTTTTATACCTGGATTTATCGAATTGGAGTAAATATCGCTCTTGGTAAATTGAGGAAGCAGTCAAAGATGCAGGTAGCCTATTCTATCCAAGAGCCTGATTTTGAGAATTTGCATGGTCTGGAGATATCAGATTGGCCGGATTACATCGAAACCAAGGTATCGGATGAAGAATTCAGGCAGGCGCTTAAAGTGGCATTGGATGATCTTGATGAAAAGTATCGATCTGTCTTTGTTTTAAGGGATCTTGAGGAATTATCAACTGCCAGAACAGCTGAAATACTTAAGCTTTCTGAGAGCAATGTTAAAGTTAGATTGATGCGGGCCAGGCTATTTTTACGCGACCGAATGAGCACAATTCTTAAACGTGAAGGTTGGCTAGTTTAATGAAACCTAAACATAATATAGAACTGCAGAGGAAGATTTGCTTAGACTTTGGCGCAGATCTGGGTTCTGAATTATGCAAAGAGGTTGGCTTGCTCATGAAAGAGTGCCCTGAGTGCAAAGTTTATTATGATACAATGCAGCGTTCCATTAAGCTGTATAAGGTTACCGAAAATGAGCGTGAGTTACCGGAACCTGTATCAGAGCGTCTCTTCAAAGTGTTAAACTTAGATCAAATGAAGAGGGATATATAATCTTGGTAACAACAGTGACCTCAGCTAAAAAGGTAATTATGTTTACGACCCCGACCTGTTCGCATTGCACGTCTGCAAAGCGGTATCTGCGTGAAAAGGGGGTAAAGTTTAAAGAAATTGATGTGAGCAGAAATCAAAAAGCTGCTCAAGATATGGTTCGGAAAACTGGCCAGCAGGGGGTCCCCCAACTGTGGATCAATAATAGCCCTGTGGTGGGTTTCGATAGAAATAAAATTAATAGTTTATTAGGTGTATAGGAGAAAAAAATGAAAATTCAACCTTTAGAT
>JABMOT010000074.1 GCA_013202385.1 Fidelibacterota bacterium | reverse complement strand
TTTTCACCCAGTACTACTCTGGCGCTGCCAGTCCTTATTATCTGGTATATGGGCCGGGGCGTAACCGGGTATCTGCCTGGTTTGGCGCAGCGCTGGCACCTGAAGCAACCATTCCAGCCTGGGGAGCTATGCCGGCTATAAATTACGATCAGTGGTTCAACCTGGTGCTGGAGGTTTTTGACGGAACCATGCGTACTGAAATATTCAGTGGTGCCGAGCCCACTGGTAATTGGGATTACAGTTATACTATCCCTGACTGGACCGGGACTGAAGAGTCAATTCCTGGTCTTTGGTTTGGAGCTTTCCTGGTAGATGAATATTATGCAGATGATATCAAATACTATGCACCTTAGGCTCATGCTTCTTGTGTTGGTGATCTTTGGCTGCGAGAGCCCAAAGCCAGAAGAGAAGATTGAGCGGAATCTGCTTCCCGATTCATTTCCGTTGGATTTTTCTGCCCCACTTGATGCCGGGTCAGGAGAGCCATTGACTGGCTGGGGGGGTGGCTACGGTGACGTGACCCATACACCCATCGTGTTTGTTCATGGAAACGGACACAATGCTGAGAATTGGATCACCATGGCCACCTACTTTGCTGAAGCGGGTTATACTTGGAATGAGCTCTGGGCAATGAGCTATCTGGGTACTGTTGCATCTGAGGATATCTATAACACCAATGGAGGGAACTGGGAAGAAATCGACGAATTCGTTGCTGCAGTTCTGGCGTACACAGGGTCTGAAAAGGTGACAATCATTGCTCATTCATTGGGTGTAACTCTTTCAAGAACCTGGTTAAAGTATGCAGACGATTACGATAAAATCGAGACCTTTGTAGGCATCGCCGGAGCAAATCATGGCGTGGCCTTTTGTGGTCCAAATTATCATAGCGGGCTTTGCGGGGAGCTCGGTCATCCCGATTCGGATTTTTTGTTGTGGCTCAATGAGGACGATGAAACACCCCATAGCGACACCGTTCAATGGATAACCATCTACAACGGTGCAGCGCTTGACGTGTTTTTTCCGGAGGATGCTTTGATGAATGACAATTCAGTCCACGACTTGCGAAACTCCCCAATTTTAGCGGGTGCTGAAAACATTCAATTCACAAATCTTGGTCATATCAGTCTGGCCATAGCTGAGTCGGTATATGATACCGTCTCGTACTATATAAATGGACAATAACCAAACAAGGAGAGACACATGCGTAAAATAACTACACTGTTTATTATTTTGATGTTGGGAGTGACTTTTTTCACCGTCATGGGTTGCGAGGAAGACAAAGCAGAACCCACCGTCGCCGAGCAATTGGTCGGTGTGTGGGTTGCCAATGCCACCACAGGTGACATGGGAAACACAACAGCTTCAAGCGGTTCACTGGCTGGCGCTGGTTGGACCACCTATCAGCTGACCATAAATGAAAATGGCACCTATGCAGTTGAAGGTGCCAACCCCTATGATCTGGTTGCCTATGGTGGGGATGGTGATGGAACTATTCATTACAGCGGTACCTATACGATTGACGATTCTCAGGATCCCATGTGGATAGATCTTACCTGTACAGCAAGTGATCTTGAATTGTTCTTCACTTCAGAGGCTACCCTGCAGCCTATGCAGCCTGGTATCATCAGCTTAAACGCTGATGCTGACGAGCTCATGATACAGTATGGATCTTTAGCATATTCCGTTCCCAGACCAACAGCTTTTATGGCTGCCCCAGGGACACTTGTTAAGCAATAAATAGAAGACATATATCATAGGAGAGCTTCAATTTTGAAGCTCTCCTATGTTCTGGTAATATTCATTCCAGTTAATGAGAGGAAAAAGATTCATGCTTCGTTTAAAAAACCGAGTTGCTGTCATAACCGGTGCCGGCCGCGGAATTGGTCGGGCAACGGCAATCAAGTTTGCTGCAGAAGGAGCCCGGGTTGTGATCGCGGACTATGATGAATCTTCAGGGCGGGATACTGAAATTTTTATCAAGAATAACTCAGGGGATGCAACCTTCCATTTCGTCAATGTGGCTGAAGAAGCCGCTGTTCAGGATCTCTTCCAATTTGTAAAGAACACCTTTCAAGGGGTGGATATTCTGGTGAATAATGCTGGTATTCTACAGGATGCCACACTGAAGAAGATGGTAACTGAGCAATTTGACCAGGTGATCCAGGTCAACCTAAGAGGCGTGTTTCTGTGTACACAGATTGCAGCTGAAATGATGCGCGAACAGGGTTCCGGAGTCATTTTAAATGCCTCTTCAGTCGTGGCTCATTATGGGAATTTTGGCCAGACCAATTATGTGGCTTCAAAAGCCGGTGTCATTGGCATGACCCGTGTCTGGGCCCGCGAATTGGCCAAGGATGGAATCCGGGTAAATGCTATTGCTCCTGGATTTATCCAGACGGATATGACTGCAGCCATCCCAGAAAAAGTCCTACAGATGATGGCAGATAAGGTTCCCTTAAAACGAATGGGGACTGCTGAAGAGATTGCCAACGCCTACTGTTTCCTCGCTTCTGATGAAGCCTCATATATCAATGGCGCGGTGTTAAATGTTGATGGTGGTGTTGTTATTTAACAATCATTCTCAGTCAATTTTTGATCCCGGAATAAAATTTATCAGTTTGAATTAATGCCCTGCCATTTCGGCCGGAATTGCCTGTGATGCTTTTAACTCCAGTACAGCCGGCTCCACTGCTTCCGGACTGACAATTTTTCCGAAATAGAGTTTCATCCAGAGCACACGCGCTTTATTCACCGCCAGATAACTAGCTGGCAAAACTACCAGGATTAAAAAAGTTCCAAACAACAAACCGTAGGCCAGGGAGACGGCCATGGGTATGAGGAATTGGGCCTGGCGGCTGGTTTCAAAAATCAAGGGAGCTAAACCAAAGGCGGTCGTAAACGTAGTCAACAAAATCGGCCGTAGACGCGAGACACCTGCATCAAAGACAGCATCATACAGCAACAGGCCTGATTGAAGATTTCGGTTAATTTTGTCCACCAGGACAATACTGTCATTCACAATAATGCCCGTCAGTGCCAGTATTCCATATATGGAAAGAGTATTCACCTGGATTCCATGAATGCCATGTCCCCAGAAAGCACCTATCACGCCAAATGGAATCAGTCCAAAAATCAGGATTGCCTGGATGTAGGAACGGAAGACCAGGATGAGGAGTATAAACATTCCTGCAAAAGCCAAGGGAAAGGTTCTTGCGAAACTCGCATTTGTTTTTGCTTGATCTCTGGACTGTCCCTCATAGGAAACCTTTACACCTTGAACTTGTGACAGAACTCGGGGAATGACCTCTTCCCGGATTTCTGCCAGAATCGGTGGTAAATCCAGACTGCCGTCAGCCAGATCAGCTTCAACGGTTAACTCACGCTTTTTGTCTAGATGACTAATGGAGGTAATACCACGCTTCAGGGTGTATGTTGCCAATTCACCAAAAGGGTATTCAGATCCATTTTGGGTCCGAATCAACATCCGATCCAGATATCCAAGAGATGAGCGATCTTCAGGAGAATATCTTACCCAGACCCTGATTTCATCGCGACCACGCTGCAATCGCTGAATTTCTTGCCCAAAAAAGCCCTGGCGCACCTGACCGGCAACATCCCGCAAGGTTAAACCCAGCGAATAAGCCAAAGGTTTGAGCTGAATATCAATCTCTCGACGCCCTTCTTTGCTCCCCAGGGATACATCCCTCAGTGTTGAAAATTGCTCAAGTTCAGCCGTGAGTAAATCGCTCGCTTTATTCAATTCGACCATATTACTGCCCAGCAAACTCACAGAGACAGGTTTACCGAACATGCTGGCGCGACCAAACGAAATTTTCTGGGCTTCAGGTCGGGGACCTACAGCCTTGCGGATACGACCAGCAATCACAAAACTATCCATACCACGCAGTTCACCATCCAGTAATTGAATGGTCAGTCTCCCAGTATGGCTGCCTGCATCGCCAAAATCGTTCGACCCAATATCTCGTTTGATCCCAAGTATATATTGATTGCCATCATCGCGCTCAGCGCTCATTTCCGCATTAACGGACCAGACCACTTCCTCGATTTCTACCAGAAGCTTGTCAACATCGGCTTCCTGCCTGCCGGCAACGAGACTCACATTAATGGGCAGGGTATCCCCATCAATAAATGGGAAAAAGGTGAATCCAATAAACCCGCCACCAAAAAGTCCTATGGTGATAAAAACAAAGACGATGGGCATGGTTACAGTTGCCCACTTGTGGCGGAGGGCAAATTTTAAGGAAGGCGCATACATTCTATGGGTCATAAAATGAATGATTGCTTCAATCTTTTTACGTATTCTTGAATCTTTGCTATGGTCATGCAGCCCTTTTGAATGAGCCAGGTGAGCCGGAAGAATCAAAAAGGATTCGATGAGAGAAAAAATGAGGGCGGCAACCACCACTGCTGCCAGATTCCAGATGAAACGTCCTAAAAAACCATCCAGAAAAAAGTAGGGGATAAATATAATGATCGTCGTCATTACGGAAGTGGTCACGGGTCCCAGCATAATGATGGTTCCATCAATGGCTGCCTGAAGCCCCTTTTTCCCATTTTCGTATTCAGTGAAGATACTTTCTGAGACCACAATGGCGTCATCAACCAGAATACCGATGACGATGATCATCCCAAAAAGGGAGATAACGTTTAGAGTTATACCTGCAAAACTCAAGACTAGAAACATACCTGCAAAGGAGAAGGGTATCCCAATAGCCACCCAGAATGAAATCCGTAAATTGAGAAAAAAACTGAGACTGAGAACAACCAAAACAAGACCGATAAACCCATTGTTGATTAAGAGCTGTATTCTTTGACGCAAGCTGATGGTATTGTCAGCCAGCACCTTCGCTTGAATTACTGTATTCTCTGAATTAAATGTTTCAACCATCGCTTTGGATAGCTCGGCAACGGTGAGCACATTTTCTTCTCTGGTTTTTTCGATGTTGAGCACAACAGCGGTTTGGCCATTGTAGTAAGTCTTATCTGGCGTATCGGCCCACCGTTGTCTGACTGTGGCTACATCCTTGAGCAGGATCAGGTTGCCATCCTTGTCACCACGAATTACCAGGTTTGCCAATTCTGCAGCTTCATATTTTCGACCATTGGCACGGATCAGAATCTCTTCGTCCCGGGTTTCAAATTTACCCCCTGAGAGATTCACATTTTCTGACTGAACCCGTCTGGATATCTCATCAAATGTGAGTTGATAGCGTCGGAGATTGGATTCAGATACCTCAATGGAGATTTCAAGGCCAGGATAGCCCTGAATGTTTACCTGAGATATCTCTGGTGAGGCAATGAGCTCATCCCGCAGATTCTCGGCAAAGACTTTCATGGTTCGCAGATCTGTATCCCCAAAGAGCACAATCGAAAGCGCTCGACTGCGGAATTTCTGCTGAAAAACCACGGGTTTCTCCGCTCCCAGCGGGAAGGAATTTATGCGATCCACTGCATTTTTAACATCGGTGAGAACCTTGTCCATATCAGCACCACGAATGGTTTCAACATTGACACTACCGAAGTTTTCAGACGAGGTCGATGTAACTCGATCAATGCCATCCAAACCGTCCAGATTTTCCTCGATCTTAAGAATAACTCCTTCTTCAACTTCTTCTGGAGAAGCCCCGGGGTAGAGAACCTGGATGATGATATTGGTTGGAGCAATCTCCGGGAAAGTTGAATAGCGGAGATTTTTTAATGCCAAGCCTCCAAAAAAGATAATCCCGACCAGAAGTACATTTGTCCATATGGGGTAGCGCGCGAAAAACTCTATAACGCGTCTCATCGGCTTACTTAGTTCCCTGGACTTTGGCTGTCACGGGAACGAGCTGGCATACCTGCTGAGACCCCCTGGAGCAATTCCGTCACCAGGGTATCTCCTTCTGAAAGACCTGAGTCGATGATATAAAAGTCACCTTCATCAAAAGCGATATTGACTTCGCGTCGACTGAATTGTCCAGCTTCTACAAGAAAGACATAGGTTTCCTCATACACTGCTCGCCGTTCCAGCTTGAGGGCATTGGGTATAGTTAGTGCTTCGATATCGACTTTGAGAAAGACCCCAGCCAGGGGCGTAATGTCACCCGTGTCGTCAAGCTTGACATATGCTTTTACAGACTGTGATCGCTCATCAATGATATTGCCAATTCGATCGATGTGACCGAGCCACTCCTGGCCAAAACCATCTGGTTTAAGCAGTACCCGTGCATTGGGATGAAGCCAACCGATATCCTGAGTTGGCACCAGAATTTCTACTTCAAGCTTATCAAGATTAATCAGTTCACCCAGCCTGCTGCCAGGGGCCGCTGTACTTCCATCCCGCAGTTGAGTGGATATTATAGAGCCATTAAAAGGGGCATAAAAATAGTGTTTGGCAGCCCTGATTTCAAGATTCTGAACAGAAAAATACAGTTTAAAAATATTGTAACGAGCCAACAATGCCTTAAGACGCTGATCGTCAGTTTCGGGAAGTTCACCGACAGGGCTGTTAAATTTAATGGAATCAAAATAGTGCTGCCATATGGGAAATATATTAGCGGAACTCACTTTTATTTCTGGCATGATGGAAGCCAGAGCTGTCAAAAGATCGCTCTTGGTACTGTTTAATTCCAATTTGATCTGACGATCATCTATTTTTAGCAGAAGATCACCTTTTTTGAATGATTGTGCGGGCTGGAAGGGTACATCACCTGCTAGAATAGTCCCGGAGACTTCGCTGATCAGCGTGACAGGCTGACTTGTTGCCAGGGTCCCATAGGTTGAAAGGCGGGCTGGAACATTGCTCAAGGAAACGACTTGAGTCGCCACAACTCGGGGTTTTATTTCAGAATTTCGTTTTGGCTTCTCTGCCTTAAAGGATACCAGAACTTTCATCAAAGCAAATCCTACCAGCAGTAAAATAAGAGGTGAAAGGACCAACATTTTTCGTTTCATTTATTTCTCCAGACACCCCGGGGGGTGTTCGATTTCCCAGCTCATTTTCAATCTGAATATCCCACGAAATTCAGATCGGGGCACTGTCCGCGTAACAGTGGTTTATATGCAATTTAAACCATGGATTGTCAAGAATGCTTTTAGCCGTAAGCCCTTTAGTAAATATGATAATTTCGCTCTCACTTTTTGTCCCCCTGTTTCTAATCTTAAGCATGACAAACTACATGAAGCGGAAAAACACCTGCTAGTCAATTGAATTCTATTGATCTCGATTTAATATTAGCGCTTGCAGTAAACCTGCATCGCATTAACATGATCAAGTAAATGGCTGTAATGAAAGTTCAACTGACCATTGAATGAGCCAGGACGCTCGCAGGATTCGCTTCCGATTTCCTCTAAGTCCTGCCTGATGATCACCTGAGCTTGCCGTTTTAAGAAAAATAAGAATTAGGGGATTTATGCGAGTTGAAAAGAGTTCAGAGGAATAACAGGCTAGCACCTAATTTTTTAAACCCTCTTTCCACTTATCGTGGGGTTGGGCATCTCCTAAATGTTTATTTCCCAATTCAGGATCGTCTTGTGAGCCGTCATGCTTGAGTTACGTGGGCTAACCAAGCTGTATGGTGATTTTCCCGCTGTCAAGGATTTGGATTTGGTCGTTCAGGACAGCGAGTTTTTTTGCCTTTTGGGTCCCTCCGGTTGTGGTAAAACCACGACCCTGAGGATGATTGCCGGATTTGAGCAACCCGATGCCGGCGAGATTCTTTTAAACGGTAATAACTTGAGCAGGATTCCAGCCCACAAGCGCGATATCAACACTGTTTTTCAAAGCTATGCACTGTTTCCACATCTGAGTGTTTTTGAAAATATTGCTTTTGGCTTAAGGATAAGCAAGCGGCACGAGGATGAAATCAGCGACCGAGTCAATGCCATGTTAAAATTGGTGGCACTGGATGGTTTTGAGGGCCGTATGCCTGGGCGTCTAAGTGGTGGCCAGCAACAGCGTGTCACTCTTGCTCGAGCTCTTGTAAATGAACCCAAGATTCTCCTCCTTGATGAACCTTTGGCGGCACTGGATGCCAAGCTGAGACTTCAAATGCAGGTAGAACTTTCAAACATTCAGCGGCAGATCGGCATCACTTTTATTTTCATCACCCATAATCAGGAAGAAGCGCTTACCATGGCAGATCGAATTGCCGTGATGGATCAAGGACATATTTGCCAGATCGGTGGTCCTGATGACATTTATCTCAGACCAAACTCTAAGTTTGTTGCAGACTTTATTGGTCAAATGAATTTTATTAAAACCAGCAAAATTGTTAGCCACACTGAAAGTAATGAAATCTTCCTTGCAGGGGAAAGATCCTTTTTATCAACCCAACCTATCCCTGAGAATCATAGGGGTGACATCTTCTTTGGAATTCGCCCTGAACAACTCCGCATGAGTCGGAGTGGTCCCTTGACACGTGAGAACGGGTTCAGGGCGCATATTCTCAATGAAATCTACTATGGTGACTCCTCCATCTTTGTTGTAGAACTGGAAAAGGGTGAAACCGTTTCGATCATGCATCAAAATTACATGCCCTCTGGAAGCAACCCTGAATCCTTTCTTGAGGGAGAAGATATTTTTGTGTGTTGGGGCATCCAGGCCGGATGTCTTTTACCGGAGTAGATCTATGCGTATTCGTGAATCTCAAGCACTGATTTTACCACCATTTTTCTTCCTGGTCATCTTTTTTATCTTGCCAGTTATCATCATCCTGGTTCTTAGTTTAACTCACAACAAAGATCTCACCGCTGGCATCACACTTGAGAACTACACTCGAATCTTTGATCCGCTTTACCTTCAAGTACTCATTCGTTCTGTTGTGTATGCCGGATTGGCCACGCTATTTGCTCTGCTTATAGGATTTCCACTGGCATATTTTATTTCCTTTGCCAATTCACGCCTGAAAATGATGTTTATGTTTCTGGTGCTGGTCCCATTCTGGACCAACTTCCTGGTTCGAATTTTTGCCTGGCTTACGATTTTGGGGCGGCAAGGTTTGATCAACTCCTTTTTACTGTGGACAGGGATCATACAGGACCCCCTGCAACTGCTGCATACTCCAGGAGCTGTTATTCTTGGATTAATTTACGGTGAGTTACCCTTTATGGTTTTACCCCTCATCGCGGCTCTGGACAGAATGGATGTCTCCCTGCTTGAAGCGGCAACCGATCTGGGAGCCAGTCGCTTCCAGGCCTTTCAGCGGATTGCTCTGCCTTTGTCCATACCAGGAGTGATCGCCGGCTCTATTTTTGTATTTATTCCTGCCCTCGGCTCCTTCGTGGTACCAGATATTCTTGGCGGCAGTGATTCCTTCATGGTTGGTAATACCATTAAAAACCAATTCATGACGGTTCGCGATTGGTCATTTGGTTCTTCCCTCTCCATGATGCTCATGCTTGCTGTTCTCTTTGGAGTAAGTGCCTATTTAAAAAAAGGTAGTGGCGACCTCAACATGGGCGAGTATTTATAATGTCAGATCTGGGTCACCAAAACGATTTGGCTTTTGGTCGTGGGTTTACGGTGCGCATCATCACCATTGGCGGGCTGTTCTTTTTGTACATCCCCATTATCA
Organism: Fidelibacterota bacterium; assembly: GCA_013202385.1. Taxonomy (GTDB): domain Bacteria; phylum Fidelibacterota; class UBA8477; order UBA8477; family JABMPR01; genus JABMPR01. The sequence continues at coordinate 2,632 of JABMOT010000074.1, read as the reverse complement.
TTCTCATCATCTTTAGCTTCAATGCTTCCAGGTTTTCTTCCCAATGGGGTGGCTTTAGCCTGAAATGGTATGTTACGATGATTCAGGATGGTGCCCTCTGGTCGGCTATCAGAAACACCTTGATTATCGCGATCTCCAATGCGGTATTGTCAACAATTCTCGGGACGCTTGCAGCTCTTGCCCTGAGCCGTCATCGTTATCGGTTTTCAGGTCTTTATCATAAAGTGCTTCACATGCCTATAATCATACCAGACATTGTACAGGCAGTCTCACTCCTCATGCTCTTCGTCTTCTTCAATTTTACACTGGGTCTTGTTTCTGTGATTCTGGCCCATGCCAGCTTTAGCATCTCCTTTGTAGCGTTAGTCGTCATGGCCAGGCTGGCTGGATTCGATAATCGCCTGGAAGAGGCTGCAATGGATCTGGGAGCTAATCGCTGGCAAGTATTTCAGAAAGTAATTCTCCCAAATATTTTCCCAGGCATTCTTGCCGGAGCACTCCTGGCTTTCACTTTAAGTATTGATGATTTTGTAATCACGTTTTTCACAACCGGCGTTGGATCCACCACATTACCGTTGAAAATCTATTCCATGATCAAATTCGGGATCACACCGGAAATAAACGCCATCAGTACTCTGCTGGTTGTCTTTTCAATCGCAGCAGTGAGTGCCATACATTTTTTCGAAAAAAACCCTAAAACTGGAGGGAAAGCCCATGTTAAAAACATCACTTAGTTTAATGCTACTAGCCATCATCCTGATTGGCTGCGGCTCAAAAGATGAGGCCGTTCTCAATGTCTACAATTGGTCTGATTATATTGATCCTACTGTGGTCTCTGATTTTGAAAAAGAATATCACGTCAAAGTTGTATATGACACCTTTGCAAGCAATGAGGAACTCCTGGCCAAGCTGGAAGGGGGTGCTCAGGGCTACGATGTCATTTTTCCTTCGGACTATATGGTCGCCATTATGATGGAAGAAAATTTGCTGGCCCCGATTGATGCTTCCCAAGTGCCAAATATTAAAGGGATCGATCCAAAATTTATAAATTCACCCTATGACCCACACAGTGCATTCTCAGTCCCCTTTACCTATGGGACTTCCGGGCTAGGCTATAATTACGATGAAATCGGTGAAGAGCTGGATAGTTGGGGAGCCATCTGGGATCCCAGATTTAAAGGCCGAATCCTTCTTCTGGATGACATGCGCGAAGTTTTTGGTATCGCCTATAAATATCTGGGATATTCAGTAAATAATATTGACCCAGCCCGGCTCGAGGAAGCAAAACAGCTCCTTATGGACCAAAAAGTCAATCTTCTCAAATACGAGTCCACTATGAACAAGGACCTCATGTTAACCCGAGAAGCCTTAATCTCCCATTACTGGGCGGGTGACATGTATCAGGTGATAGATGAAGACAGTTCTTTCGCCTTCACAATTCCAAAAGAAGGAGCCGTACTATTTACAGACTGCATGGCTGTCCCGGCAGCGGCTCCCCATAAAGAACTGGCTCACAAATTTATCAATTACATTCTCAGGCCTGATATTGCAGGTCGCATTGTAAATGAGGTCTGGTATGCCATGCCCATTCCTGCCGCTATGGAATATGTGGATAAAGAAATCAGCAGTGATCCCAACATCTTTCCACCAGATGATGTCCTGGCTCGCTGCGAATTCCTTACAGATCTGGGTGATTTTAATCAGGTCATGGATCGGGCCTGGACCGAACTAAAGATGAAATAATCAAGAAGGAACTCTGAAATGTTTAAAAAAATAATTGGCCCTCTCCTCGTACTCGTTTCTCTCGTTCAGGCTCAAATAGGGATTGAGTACTCGGCTGGCTTAAATTCTCAATACTTCTGGCGTGGATACGATTTAAGTGAAAGTAAACCTGTCATTGCTCCTGAAATAACCCTCAACCTTGGTGAAACAGGAATTTGGTTTGACGTGTGGGCAGCCATTAATGCAGATGTTCGTGAAATTGACCTCACTGGTGCCTATTATTGGGAGTTGAGCGATGCGACATCGATCGATTTAGGAATGGTCGCTTACACTTATCCCGGATTAGATGATGATCCCACTTATGAAATTTTTGCTGCCGTCTACGGCACAGGGCTTTCCTTTGAACCGGAATTCCTCACAGCGTATGACTTCACTCTGAAAACCCTGTATTTCGATTTGGCAGGCAGTCAGGAAATTCTAAGTGATCGTTTTCCGCTGACGACCTCCATTGGTTTGGGATTGTATTCATGGGATGGTTATTCAGGTCTCAGCAACATTCGGCTGGGTGTGAGCAAAGAATATGAATTGGGTTCATTGACGCTGACACCGGGACTGCAACTCAACATGGTTCCTCAGGGATTTATCGATGAAGATGCCAGTGGCACATCCAGTAACGAAATTGTTCTTTCTCTGATTTTAAGTGGTGGAGGCGAGTAAACCAGCCCTTCAAGCTTGGCATCAAAAAAAGAGGCTGTCTCAGAACATGAGACGGCCTCTTTTTAGTTAAGCCACGGATCCACACAGATTTTCACGGATTGATGTAAAATCAGTTCAAAAACTTATCCTTGGGCCTAGCGAGCTAAAATTAGGTCACCAGAGTCTGATACATCACCGAACTTTCCCACAGATG
>JABMOT010000073.1 GCA_013202385.1 Fidelibacterota bacterium | reverse complement strand
TCTCACCTCGACATAAACACAAAGACCATCTACAAAGATGGTCTTTTTTGTTAATTGATGTTGAGTTTTAAATTCACAAAAGTTATGGGAGTAAAGCATAGAGCTAAAATAGCCGCGCTCGAATCGCCTTGTTTATATTCCTCCATATTACTATTTAAGCCAAAAGGAGATTAAAAGATGCCCACACCCTATACTAAACCCGCTATCAAAATTGTCTATTACGATGATATTGCCCAAAAGCTACCCTCATTGGCGGGCAAAACCATTGCCATAACCGGAACCACATCTGGAACTGGAAATATTGCTGCCCAGACCTTGGCAAATAAGGGTGCCCGTCTCATTTTATTAAATCGAGCTTCACAAAGATCAACAGAATCACTCCAAGCTCTTAAAAGTAAGTATTCCACAGCAGAGTTTATCCCAGTGGATTGTGATCTTCAGAGCTTTGCTTCAGTTCGTAAAGCAGCAATTGAAGTGGCAGCCATTTGCACCGATGGGCTTAATGTGCTTTGTAATAATGCAGGAGTGATGGCCCTCAAGGATGAAGCCACAGCAGACGGCTTCGATGTACAGATGCAAACCAACCACCTGTCCCACTTTTTACTGACTAAATTACTGATGCCTTATCTGGAAATCGCAGCCGAAAAGAATGGTGAAGCCCGCATCGTGAACCACTCCAGTGTGGCGCGATTTGGTAAAAATTTACAGGCGAAATACCTTGAAAAAAAGGGTGGGAATCTTGGAGGAGATGGTTCCCGCATGATGCCATTTCCAGGAGGACGTTGGGTCAGATACCAGCAAACCAAACTGGCCAATGCCGCATTTACTGCCAGTCTGCACGAAAAATTGCATGCGAATAATTCTAAAATTAAAGCCCTGGTTGCCCATCCTGGACTGGCGACCACCAACTTGCAGCAGACCACCGTTGGAGACGGCGGAATGGGAAGCTGGTTCACAGGTTTGTTTATGAAAAGTGGCCAAAGTCAGGAAGATGGTGCTATTGGTATCATTAAATGCATGGCTGATCCAGATGCGAAATCTGGGGATTTTATCGGCCCGGGAGCAGGTAGGATGGCGATGAAGGGACCTGTAGTGACATTCGCTTTGGAGGATTTCTATAATAATATCGAGACCCGAGAATTACTCTGGTCGAAAAGTTGTGAAGCCATTGCTGAAGATTTTGTGATTTAAAATAGTTAACCCTTCCCGCATGGGAACAGAGTATTGGGGGTCTGAAACATATAATCCCCATTTAGCCATCAGAAACTTGAAACTAGTTTCAAGTTTCTGATACTCCATCATTTTTTAAAGGCTCCATAAAATCGTGTGAATTATTTGGATATGATCAAAAAGTGAAAGCTCGCCCCATTTGGATGGTGAACTTTAATGTGACACCTCCACTGGCATGTGATTTGACCTGTAGAAATCACCATGAAGAGGAGTTGAAATGATGAAAAAGTCCACCAAATTATATATACTAATTATAATGTTCAGTATGACGTCACCCCAAATCCAGGCTTGGTATCCAGAATACTCTGTCCTGGCAACCGAATTTCCAGTTCGGGACGATTTTTTGCGTCCCCTTTCTCTGCATTCAACAGCATCCCTCGGTTTGGGGGAATACTTTCAGTATCTTTACAAAACCCAGCCAGATTTTCGTTTTTTTGATCCCACTTACCCCTTGGAGAATGGAAAGCATTTCTTCTATATGGATCTGGGTTCCGAACGATTATGGGGAACCGGAGATGCAATGCCTGGCACATCCCCGATCTATTACGAGCTTAGTTCGGCGTATATCCAGGACTATGCATTTTGGAGTCCATACCGTGAATTGTCCCATGAACAAATCCCCGAACCTGCTCTACGTTTATTCTACTTGACTCGCCTCAGTGAGTCAGCAGATGCTTTAACCCTGGGTGGCTCATATTCCCTGGCCTATGACGAGACTCAATTTTACCAGCCCTATTCATTTGATTATTTTCGGAACTTCGATGCAATGGGTGCTGAATATGACGATTCTCAGGCCTATGAAGATTATCGTCTTCGTGAAGCAGGGGATGATGAAAGCATCAGCACTGAACAACAATTAAATCTATTTCTGTCGAAATCGATTTCTCAACGACTCAGTATCGGTGCCAGGCTTGGAATAGTACGGTCCCAAGTGGATGGTAACTTTGGTGATTTCCAATTTGAGGACCGATCTGAATGGGCTGATGAATACGAGTACTATCTTGACGACGACATAAAGCGGAATCAATCACAGAAAATGAATGACATCAATATTGGGATTGCTTACAAAACACCACAGCATAAACGGATCGCCATCAATGCCGGTATTGTCACTGGAAACCTGGATCGAACCTTTAGTGAGGTAGACACAAACCGCTATTACTCTATTAACCTAAATCCAGATGACAATCCAGTCACTCTCGACAGCAATATTTACAGGTCGGCATCGTTTTTTCGTAATGAGAAGGACTGGGGCTACACTGGACGTAACTATTATCTGCGAATGCTGGCCGAACTCCCTCAGGATGAGAATCTAACACTCCGGATTGCCGGGTCAGCGGAATGGAGAAAAGCCGATCTCAGTGAGTCAGAGAGCATGCTTCGGAGAAGTGATTATTTTAATCAGTATTTTGCCAGCTATGATGGGGTCTGGAATCGATATTCATCTCAATCCATGGCGGAAGTCGAGCGCAGTGGTAGTGGCGAGTACAGCTCAGAATTTTACCAGCTCAGTGCTGGAGCTGACTGGCAACTTCAACCAGGAATGCGCTTTTTTGGTGGACTCTTTTTGGAACACTCTGATCGAACCCAGGATGCTAGAGAGCCCTTCGTTGGAAGTAAACATGCTGCGACAGCGATTGAAGGCTATTATTACGATTACAACACCTTGGAAACATGGCAGAGCGACCTGAAAATATTTGCCTGGAAGCAGCACCAATGGAGATCCACATTAGCTGCACCGCTGGGTATAGAGTATCAGATATTGCCAGCGATAGGGCTGCAGCTCGGGGTAACGAAAATATTTCAGCGTATGAGGTTGACAGAAGGATATGATGTTATTGTTGAGGAATACACTTACCGAGAAGTCGAGGATGGTGTTGTGACTCGGGACGAATTAGATGCCGATTACGTGGATGGGTACCAATATCCCGTCATCAAAGATTTTAGCGATCGATTTGATTTTAATGCTGGTCTCAACATTCGATCAGGAGATAAACTACGAGTCTCAATGATGCTCAAAAGGTCCTCTCAGGGAGAATATATAGTCAAGGTAGGCGGATCTATAAGTTGGTAAAATGGTTGAACAATGTTGATATGGGACGAATCCGTCGCCAAGGGAATAGATTCCTTTTCACCTGCGTCGTAATTATTCGCCTGAGATGATCGCCTGCAAAAAGTCAAATTGTTTTGGAGCATATTTTTTCCAAAAAGTCCAGTTATGGCCACCTGGATGTTCATAAAATTCATGGTCTACATCGTTTTGATCAAGTCGATCATGGAACCATCTCAACCCTGACAGGATTCCGGAGTCCTCAGTACCCACGTCAAATCGAAGTCCTTTGTTAATAAAGCCGCTGTAATTGTCAGTTCCAGTGTAATAGGTACCGCTTAATGATCCACAGGCAGCGAAGATGTCCGGGTGCACGCTCAAAATATAGACGGCTCCACCCCCACCATTGGATATGCCGCAGATCGCCCGTTTCGTTGAATCTATTTCAAGGCCATATTCCACTTCGATTTCTGCAACAACTTCCAGGACATAATTTTCATACTGTTGATCTGGATCTGAATAGTGATTCGTATATGTGTGAGCTCCTGCAGTCATGGAAACAAAGATAATATCCCGATCAAAAGCTTCTTTTGCCAGATCCATTCCCGAGCCCCAGGCAGTTGCATCAGTACCCCAACCGTTCAGGAGATAAATCACCGGTGTTGTTGAGCTATAATCTTCGGGATAATAGACCGGAATAGTTGAAAAAGTATTGATGGAGGAACTAACAAATGCGTGAGTATCGGAGACGCCAGTCTCTGCTTCAAAGAATCCGCAGGATGCCAGTATTAATGAGGCGAGTAACAATATTATTTTAATCACAGCTGCTCCCAGATCCAGTCGTTAAGCTGTTAAAATCTTTTGCCCTTAATCACGTCACTGTGAGAGGTAAGTTATACAATAAATCCACCAGAATGAAAAAAAAAGACGAACTGATCAAAACGGTGTTTGAGTGGTCAGTATGATCCTTAAGCGGAAGGGGAGTGCTGAGTGAATTGTATCCGAGAAAAAAAAGAACCCAACACAGGTGTGATGGGTTCCTCTGATCATTTATTTCAGGACAATCTACCAAATAATAGGGGCTACCTATTTGGCGTGAAACACAAAGGGTAGCTGAAATGTTACTGGGACAGCGGTACCATTTTGCATTGCAGGATTCCAATCTGTATTAAGAACTGCAGCGATTGCTGATGCATCAAACTGAGTTCCACCACTCTTTGCTACCTGAATGTTAGAAATGTTTCCTACCACATCTACATGGAAATTTAAAACGACATATCCGTCATTACGTAAATCTTGCTCCAGAGTAGGGTAAATGGTCTGATTTTCCAGGTATTCCAACCCATAAACCGGTTCTGGTTCTGCTGTATAATTCGTGGAAATTGGATCGGCCATTAAAGCTGTGACGCTGAGTAGAGTTACCAGTGTGCTTAAGATGAGTTTCGTTTTGATCATGATTGCCTCCGTTTTGATATTGTTTATTTCATTCATACGGCATTCTCATTCACAAAGCATATGCCAATATTAATTACCGTGTCCTAACATATTGTAT
>JABMOT010000072.1 GCA_013202385.1 Fidelibacterota bacterium | reverse complement strand
GTAGCTCAGTCGGTTAGAGCACCGGCTTCATAAGCCGGGTGTCGGCGGTTCAAATCCGCCCCCTGCTACAAATGTAAAATGGTTAGCGAGAGCTGGCCATTTTGCATTTGTATGGGTGCGATGACGAACCGCCCGAGCGAAGCGCCGGTTCATCCGGAGATGATTCGTCGAGGACGAATCGACGTAGGAAGGCGAGCGTAGCCCGGTAGGGCGGAGGCTCAGCCAAATCTCCCCCCTGCTACATCGCTGCGTCTCGATTGTGATCGGGAGCTTCGGTATGCAGGCACATATTGAAAAGGTCTTCCAGATGGGAGGCCTTTTTTTGCATTAGGGGACGGTGAACAAACCGCCTTGTCTTCACTCTGAAGGATTTCTCTTTGTCGCAGAAAAGCTGGTCAGCAGTGGCACGAAGTGACATGGAAATCCATTTCTGGGAATCCACGCTATTGGGTAGCTTATAGAAAGGGCGTCAACTCCGTCAGGATTTACTCAATAATCGTATCGTGCTCTCTTAAGCCCGGCCAATCCATCGGCAGCTTCCCCGTGGGTAGATCTCTATTGTACAGCGCCTCTGCTACGCCATCCCCTTCAGTTCCAGGCAGCCAGACAACCAACGTGGCTTCAAATTTATCCAGATAGGGAGTGATCACCAGTGGTCGTCCCGTTATCAGGATTAACAACACTGGAACATCGCTATTTGTCAACGCTGTAAGAAATGCCTGCTGATCCAGCGGAAGCTCCAAATCTTTTGAATCGCCATGAAATTCTGCATAAGGATATTCTCCTGCAACAGCGATAATGAGATCTGTTCCATCTGGCATTTCTACACCTTGTGAATAGCTGACGGTCAATTCTGGAGCTGCCAGGTTACGCAGACCTTCCAGAATTGTAGTACCCTCTGTAATCTTACCTTTGCTACCTTGCCATGAGATGGACCAACCACCGCATTGTAAGCCGATATCATCGGCAAATTCTCCGCAAACATGGATTCGTTTATAGTTAGATCCCAGTGGAAGCAAAGCATCATTTTTCAGTAGAACGAGAGATTCCCGGACAGCTCTTCTTGCGATTTTCCGGTTCTCCAGGTGGTCGATCGCTGTCATTGAAGGCAATTCGGGTCGTTGAGTATCCAGGAGACCTAAAGCAGCTTTTGCTGTTAGAATTCGTTCTACTGCATCATTGACACGTGACAATGGAAGATCACCCTGAGACAGCAGTTCCAGTAACCCAGCATGACAAGCTTTGTATTTCCGAGACGTCATTATCATATCAAGACCGGCGTTGATTGATAGTGATAGGGCATCAATGAAGCGATTCTCGGGAGCGAGATTATCTATGGCGTCCCAATCTGAAACGACAAAACCCTTAAACCCTAATTCACGCTTAAGTAGAGCGCTTATAAGGAGGCGACTGGCATGGCAGGGTGTTCCGTTCCACTGGTTGTACGAGAGCATGATACTGCCAACTCCAGCAGCAATAGCAGCTATATATGGTGGCAAAAAACGTGCTCGTAGCTCTCCCATGCTCATTTGTGTGTTTCCTCTATCCACCCCTCCAGCGGTGCCTCCATCACCAATAAAATGCTTTGCGCAAGCCAAGACCCTGGCTTTTCCAGATCCAAAATCGGTCTGTACACCCCTCACAGCAGCAGCACTTAAGCGGCTGACGGTTTCAGTCTCAGAGGAAAAACTCTCATAGGTCCTGCCCCAGCGCGGATTGTCAACGACGGCAACACAGGGTGCAAAATTCCAGTTGAAACCTGTGGCAGCCATTGCCAGGGATGTTATTCGAGCAATTTCTGCTACCTGCTCAGGATTATTGCCAGCTCCGAGACCAATGTTATGGGGAAACAAGACAGAGCCATCCAAATTGTTATGACCATGTACTCCATCTGTCCCCAGCAATAAGGGTATTGCTTGGGAGGACTTCAGAGCGTAGTCCTGCACCTTTTCAGCCAACGAGATCCAGGATTCCATGGTATTCGGTGGAGGTGCTCCACCTCCGTTTACAAAAATCCCCCCTAAATGGTAGCGGGATATGTCATCTGGAGTTTCAAGGGAACGGGGGTCCACAAGGATCATTTGCCCCACTTTTTCCTCAGGGGTCATTTTCGCCACAAGTGCTTTTACCCGGGCGAGCTGCTTAGCTGAAGGTTCCATTGTGAATTCTCCGGTTTTGATCCTGTAGAAGTCCTGAGGGATTCGTAAAATTAAGATCAACTCAGGATGTAACGGATTACATTTTAGTAAAGTAATATATAAGTATAATATTATCAATGAATAATTTCATCCATAATTATAGAAATTGTTGGTTAAATCGAAGATATATTATGTAATGTTGGAACAGACCTGCATCACTGAAGATTAACTCGGTAACGTCTAGCTATTCTACCCAGAAGAAGAAAGTTTGCTTAAGTATATGATATACCTATATATATGACTTTGCCTGTGATGGGAATTAAGGACTTGACTAATTCTTACACGCGGATATATTCAAATGTAATCGCTTACATATTTTGAGAATGGAGACTATGAGTTCCAATTATGGTAATCAAATGACAACTATAAGTGATGTAGCCAGAGAAGCAAAAGTGTCCACTGCTACCGTATCCCGCGTCCTGAATAAATCAGACAAAGTCAGATCGATAACCCGAGATCGCGTGAATGCAGTTATCCGAAAATTGAACTTTATTCCCAATGTCAATGCTTTGGGATTGCAGCGTAAAAAAACAAAAACGGTTGGTCTCATATTCCCTGATGCCAGTGCTTACTATTTCGCAGAAATCATCCAGGGGATCAATCGTCATCTATCCCAAAATGATCACCAGATCCTAATCTCTAGCGCCCATGATGAGGCAGAAGAGATCAAAATTGTCAATGGTTTTGTCAAGGGGGGTCGTATTGATGGCCTCATAATGATGATGCCATCTGCAAATGGAAATAATGGGTTCAAAATCCCATTAGCCTATGAAATTCCTGAGGTTTTCATCTCTTGTGAAATAAATGCACCCAGAGCAACCACCATCCTGTTGGACAACTACAACGCTGCCAGGGAAATGGTAGAGCATTTGTCCAGGCTAGGGCATAAACGCATCGCTTTTATTCATGGGGGGGAGCATAACTATGATGCCCGGGAACGTTATCGGGGATATGTGGATGGCCGAAGAATTTGCCAGGCCGATGAGGATGTGAATCTGGAAGTTGTGGGTAACTTTACAGAATCCTCGGGATTCCAGGCGACGCTTGAACTCATGAAATGCAAACCGCAGCCCACGGCTATTTTTGCTGCCAATGATGCCATGGCAATTGGAGCTATTGAGGCTGCCAGAGCCCTGAAACTCAGGGTACCTTCAGATTTGGCCATCGTCGGTTTTGATGATATTTCATCTGCAGCTTACATGGATCCGGCACTCACCACCGTACACGTTCCCTTGCGTCGACTTGGACGCCTGGCTGCAGAAGCATTGCTTAAAAATTTGAATACTGATTCAGCAGAAAGAACCACAGAAAAGATCATCATTCCACTGCAACATGTCATTCGCAGATCTTGCGGCAGTGAACAAACAGTCAAATCAGAAAGTTTTTAAACAGAATCCTCGTTCCATGGGAATCAAACAAATTTGATTCCAGAAGGAGGGTTTCAATCGCAAGCAAACAGGAGGACGTGATGAAGAAATTACGTGTACTACCAGCACTCATAGTGGTGTTTGCCATTCTGAGTAATCCGGTAACAGTTGTTGCCGGCAGTCATGTTGATCCGGCTTTTATAAAGGTCGTGTCAGTCGAAACCGCACCAACAATAGATGGCGTTCTCGATGAAAATATCTGGGCTCGTCGCTATGATCGGCTGGTGTTCAATGCCGGTATGGGTACAGGCGATGTGGACTTCGCCGTGACAGGCGGGGCTGAAGTCCAGGCTCCCTACACAGACACCACCAGCACTATTGTCAAGATTGTCCATGATGGTCTGGATCTGTACATCAGTCTGGATTCAGATGACAAATCGGTCTGCCGTTTCAACAGCAGTTGGGAAGGCGATGGCATGTTCATGAAGATCAAGGATGCCAGTGGCGCAGACATGGAATATAAATTCTACTTTAATCTTGAGGGCACGGATCCAGATATCCATCTGGAACTTCCTGGCCTTTATCCAAACTCAGCAGAAGGAGCCGCCTTTAAGAAATCAGGTACTATTGTCAACGATACTACAAGTGTTGATTCAGGATATACAGCAGAAATGGTGATCCATCTTGCCGATCTGGGGTATACCGATATGTATGCAGATGTCCAAGTGTTGATAAACATCTTTGATCCAGATGGTTATACCGGTGTCACTGGTGAAGCCTGGGATGTAGGCACCTTTTACAAAGCCTGGTGGGGCAGTGAATGGGGTCCAGACATGCGTACGCTGAGATTGTCAGATCCGCCGACCCGTGTAGCTCTGGCTACTGAAGATGCCATTGTCATGGATGGCGAAATTACGGAGAGCTTTTGGGAAAGTGCCGAGTCGGTTGTTGTCGGTCATAATACCAATGGCTCAACCGGTGGTTATTATGCTCAGTGGAGCGATCCGGAGAATGAATATACAGATGCTAGTGAGACGTCTCTTAAATTTGTTCATAACGGTAGTTTGCTTTATATCGCTGTAGAATCAAATGATATGTCCGTTGGTAAATGGTCTCCAGGCTGGGAAGCTGATGGTTTGTTCCTGTGGATGACGGACAAGGGTGATTATGCTCCTGCTGCCCGCAAAGAGATCAAGGCAATGTACTTTAGTGGTACCGAAGGGGATGGAATTGTCTTTGAGACCAACGATCAAGTTCCTACAGGCTCAGCTGAAGGCGTGAGCTTTGAACCAGAAGGCACGGTAACTCACACTGGATTGAATGGTGATGATGCTGGATATTCACTTGAACTGGTTATCAATACTGAAGATTTCGGTTATGAAATTGGCGACACGGTTCGCCTGAGCGCCGTCATCTGGGATTTGGACTATTCCAGCGCAGATGAATACGATGCTGGAATCGCTGATTATGCACCGGAATGGTGGGGCTCTCAATGGGCTGATCCCAATTTCGAGAGATTCTTCATGTATCGCGGCGTCATCTTGAGTACTGACCCGGTTGGAACTGACGACTTTACCACAGGTCCAACTCATTTCAGTCTTTCCCAGAATTATCCCAACCCCTTCAATGCCGGGACGGTCATAAGTGTTTCTGTGCCTGAATCAGGGAATGCCAATTTGGAGATTTACAATGTGCTGGGACAGAAGGTTGCGACGCTGTATGATGGTTTCCTGTCTGCAGGGAGTCACAATTTCTCCTGGAATAGCCTGGGTAGCAATGACCAGCAGCTTAGCACAGGCATGTACTTCTACAGATTGACTGTAGGTGATCAGGTTGCCACCAAGAAAATGGTAATGATCAAATAATCCTGCAGATGTTGCTCATTTTGAAGCGACAACCCAAGAGGATGAGATTATATAGAACGAACTAACAAATTTTCAGGGTGGCAGTAAGTGAATGCTGCCACCTTGAGAAGATGTTACATGGATATCAGGTAATGTCATGAAAAGTCAGCATTTGGAGTGGATCCTGAGAAACGTGAAATCAGCCATGCTGATTGCGCTGTTCCTGCAATTGCTACCAGCAGTGTCCATCGCAGGGACTACAGGAAAGATAAGTGGGAAGGTTACTGACGCCGAAAATGGTCAGCCTTTTCCCGGTGTCAATGTCTTTCTCGTAGGTACGAATTACGGAGCAGCTACTGATTTAGAAGGCTATTACATGATTCTAAATGTTCGGCCAGGTGTATACAGCCTGAATGTACAAATGATTGGCTACCAGAACATCCAGCAGGATAATATCCAGGTGCTTTCCGACTTCAATTCGATTCATGATTTTAAGATGAATGCCCAGGTACTCGAGGCCGCAACTCAGGTTGAGGTAATCGCAACCCGACCAGATATTCAACGTGACCGTACCAGCACATTGGCGGTTATCAGCTCAGCCGAAATAGAAAAACTACCTGTCCTTGAAATGAATGACCTGGTTGATCTGCAAGCCGGGGTGGTCGATGGTCATTTCCGAGGCGGCAGGGGCGGTGAAGTGAGCTACATGCTGGATGGCGTCAGTGTCACAGATCCCTACAACGGTGAAATGGCAGTGAATATTGACAATAGCAGTATCCAGGAAATAAAAGTGATCAGCGGTACCTTCAGTGCTGAATACGGACAAGCCATGAGTGGTGTCGTAAATATTGTCACCAAGAGTGGTTCACCTGAATTCGGATTATCGTTGAATGTATATGGCGGTGATTTTGTTTCCAGGCATAGCGCAACCTTTGTAAATATTAACAAACTTGATCCATTTCAGAATAGGAGCGGAGAATTGACGCTCACGGGACCACTGGGACTACTCGGCAAAGATGCAGGTTTTGTTTTAAGTGTGAAAAATCTATCAAAGGACGGGCATTTATACGGAATCCAACAATTTCTGCCTTCAGATTCATCCAATATTGATGATCCTGATCCAGAGGCCTGGTACATCTCGCAATCAGGAAGCGGGGCTGCCGTACCCATGAATTTCAAAAAGACTTTTTCCGCTCATGGCAAATTATCAAAGCATTTGGGTCCCAAGTTCAGAATCGATCTCTCATCCGATATTACGCGTCAATCCTGGTCAAATTACGATCATCTTTACAAGTATAATCCCCAAGGTATTCAGACCCATTTCAAGGATAGCTATCAGACAACGCTGTCCATGAATCATTTTCCAAGTTCAAAATTATTTTATACTGTCAACTTTTCTCGCTTCAAATCCGACAATCGTAATTATGTCTTTGAGGACTACCTGGATGAGCGCTACGTAAGCACCTTACTTTCCAGACGGTTGGGCTATGGTTTCTACACCGGTGGAATGGACATGAATCACTTTTACAGGAGTAGTACAGTAAATACACTCAAAATCAATTTGATCGCCCAACCCAATCGCCATCATGAAATAAAGTCAGGGATTGAAGCCAGGAAGAGCGAACTGTGGCAACACGATTTTAGCATTAAACTGGATCGTAGTACTGCCTGGCTACCTGAAATATTTCCTGAAGAGCACTGGGGGAATAACGAGTATACGCATCGCCCCCTGGAAATAGGGATCTGGCTGGAAGATAAGATAGAGGCGGAACACATCGTGCTGGTGGCAGGCCTCCGCTATGATTATTTCCATCCCGATGGCCTGGAACCGTTGGATCTGAGAGACCCGGATGGGAGTTACACTGGAAATCAGGAGCAGGCATTTAAAGATGCTCCCAGCTCATCCCAATTGTCTCCCCGTCTCGGATTATCATATCCAATTAGCGACAGGGGTGCAATCCACATCTCCTACGGCCATTTTTTCCAGATCCCGGTCTATGAGTATCTCTATCATAATTCAGAATTTAAAATTCGCGGTGGCGATCTAAAAAGTATTGTCGGGAATGCCTCACTATACCCAAAGAAAACAGTTATTTACCAATTCGGATTGCAACAAATGCTTTCTGCCAATCTTATTCTGGACATAACGGGCTATTATAAGGACATGCGAAATCTGGTTGGGACTCAAATTTATGAACTCTATATCCTTGGCGACAGCTATGCCCGTTACGAAAATCAAGATTATGGTAATGTCCGAGGCGTCGCACTGTCACTTTCCATGAAGCAAATAAGTCTTTTCTCCGGTTCGATTGAGTACACCTATCAAACTGCCGAGGGAAATGCCTCCGATCCCCGGAGCGTCTTCAATGACCGCCAGAGTGATCCTCCACGCGCCAGTGAAATACAAGTGGTACCCTTGGACTGGGATCAGACCCATACCATTAATTTATCCATGACTATGAACGGAAAAAATTGGTACTTAAGTCTTATTGGCCAATTTGGCTCCGGCTTGCCATACACGCCTGAGATTCAGGGCGAACGAACTTCTTTCCAGAATTCTGAGCGCAAGCCCAGCACCCTGAATCTTGATATATCTGGAGAATATGCCATCCCTGTGGGGGATTCCCGTTTGGCTCTTTATTTCTTGATCAAGAATGCAATGGATCGTGAGAATGCCAGAGAGGTGAATAAAGATACAGGTAGCCCTTCTTACAGCCTGATACCCACCTATGTACCTGAGCAATCTATTCACACCTTAGCGGATTTTCTATCTCGACCGGATTATTTCCAAGCCCCTCGTGAAGTGTTGGTTGGTATGAAATTCAAGCTTTGAGGATGCAGGAATGAATATTATTAAAAAAGTATTTATTATGACCATAAGCATTTTGCTGGGCGGAATTTCAATAGTCAACGCGCAAAATAACATTGATGCGCTCCATGGGGATCGTATCAATCGCAAACAGGGGCTTCATAACGGGAACCTGGTCGAAACTCTCTTCTGGAATTTTGGCGAAGTGGGTTGGTGGGGTAAACAACCATCCGGTGTTTGGCCAAAAGGTACAAATCACTCCTATATGGATGGTATTTACCCTATAGTGGCTGCCGAGGTGCAACTGGCGGATGGTCGCATCACTCACATTGTCGAGGGAGGCTATCGCGAACATTATGAAGAGGGTTCCACCGGTATCGAATTTGGATGGCAACCGCTGGCTGGATTTGCCAATCCCGACCAGGATTATATCGCTCTCAGCGATGATCCAAATACCTGGCCGCTCTACTGGCCAGATCAAACCGTTGACTGGGGTGGTTCCTGGAACGGCTATTTTGGCCGAAAAACCAATGCAGACCAGGAAAGCTATTTTGTCATGGATGACTATCAGGATTATGGTCAGGATTTTTGGGGTTTATTCAACTCAGATTCCATTGACCCAAATCGTGGTGGGCTGGGGATGCGCGTGGCTGTACGCGGCTTCCAGTGGTCAAATGTTCTGGCTGAAGACATCATATTCTGGCATTACGATATAACCAATGTTTCGACAACCACCTACCCCAAGACGGTTTTTGGGATGTATGCAGACGCAGGAGTAGGTGGCCAGAATGACAGCAATGATGATCTGGCCTTATACGATTTGTCGCTGGATCTGGCATATACCTGGGATTCCAACAATCTGGGCGAAGGTAATTGGGATACGGGTTATGCTGGATATGCATTTCTCGAAAGTCCCGGAAATCCATTTGACGGTATCGACAACGATGAGGATGCATCTGCTGGTGCCTCGCCTGAACTGGGAAGCGCGGATTTTCAACCACGGAACCTGGTTGATGAAATTGTAATTATCGATTACCAAAATATGGAAGTTGATAATAACCGCGGACGCTTACTCACAAGTTTTAGCGCAGGTGGATCAGCTGATTTCTACCATTTTTCTGGTGATAGTCTTTTCTTGAATCAGTATGATAGTGTAAGAGTCTACCTGCGAGGTTCAACCTATAGCGATATACCTTTTAATGGTATCGATGATGATCTGGATGGAATCATTGATGAAAACGAATCCGTCCATATGGGATTAAAGTATAAGAATTTCCTAACTGGTGCTGGTCTGGATGATCCGCTCATTGATGAAGCCCGTGATGATGGTGTCGATAACGATGGTGACTGGGACCCTGAACTTCACGATGTGGGTGCAGATGGTCTTGCCGGGTCTGGCGATGCCGGCGAAGGAGATGGTTTGCCCACTCTGGGTGAGCCTAATTTCGATATAACCGATAAGGATGAATCTGATCAGATCGGTCTCACCGCCTTTGATGCATTTTACATCGGTCAGGGTGTGGAGTTTGGTCAGGACGAGGTTATCTGGGATCGGGTGGCCAATAATCATTTTAGCAATGTCTCCTTACCCGGAAATATTGCCTTTCTGTTTGGTTCCGGTCCTTTCATCATGCCACCCAATCATACAGAACGGTTCTCCATGGCTCTGGTATTTGGTGAAAACTTTGAAGACCTGAAGCGCAATAAAGAAGTGGTGCAAAATATATATAATGCCAATTATAATTTTGCCCGTCCGCCTGAAAAACCCACTGTCACCGCTGTAGCTGGAGATGGTCGGGTCACCCTGTACTGGGATGAATTTGCTGAAAGTTCCTATGATGATCCGGCCTTCACACACCCGGCCACCGGTGGTTATGACTTTGAAGGTTATCGAATCTACAAAGCCACTGACGCATCATTTAACGATGCCTACATCATCACCAATGGATATGGTGAAGCAGCCTTCCACAATCCAGTAGCTCAATTCGATTATGCCAATGGCGTCCAGGGTTTCTTCAATGTCGATGTCCATGGGATTGAATATTATCTGGGCGGGGATACAGGTTTAAAACATTCCTGGGTAGATACGGATGTTCAGAATGGTATGAATTACTATTATGCAGTCGTGTCCTATGACCGTGGCTGGGAAGAAAAAAACATCCTGCCTTCGGAATGCACCAAGGTTATTGTGAAGAACAACGCCGGTGAAGTCACGGTTGATAAAAATACAGTATTTGTCACACCCAACGCTCCTCCTGCAGGCTATGTAGCGCCTGAAATTGCTGGTGGACTTCAGCGTATCCATGGTTTTGGGACGGGTACTATCAGTATAAATATTGTTGATCCAGCGCTGGTGACTGATGGAGATTATCGTCTCAGCTTTGATGATACGACGCATCCGGATACGCTCAGCTATAACCTCTATAAACTGCAAGTTGATCCAGCTGACACCCTGCTAATCTTTCGCGATTCAGACGCGCTTAGGAATGAGGATGTAAATCCACTTTTCGCAGGGATGCGTATCCAGGTGAGAAATGATACCGTGGCCCCAGATCCGGAAAATACAGGCTGGATCCAAGGTGAATCGAACATTTTGATCTACACTGAAAGGGACTCTTACTGGGATGGCTTCACACGCAGGATTGACGGTTTCCCCGCTTCCTATGAAGTACACTATGGTGTGCAGGACAGTTCCATATTAAAGAATAGCTTTAAACATTTTTCAAACTTCCGTGTTATAGATCAGACCAGCGGGGAAAAGGTGCGCACCTATCTCTGGGAGCCAGTTGGGGGTCGGGATAGTCTGCTTTCAGCAGGGGATTATCTCAGATTACAATTGAAGATCAATGGAGTTTGGCGGGACACATGGCGCGTTTATTTTGTGGCTCCTGAGGATGAACTGATTGCACCAGAAGCTGGAGATGTCGCTAATATTGGTATCCACTTACCGTTCAGAAGCGGAGATGAATTCGCGTTCACATCCTTTGCTGCCGAAGTCGATCAAAATCTTGCAAGTCACCAGTTGAGTGACATTGCCGTGGTACCTAACCCCTATGTGGCGGCTGCCGCCTGGGAGTCTCAACGGATGAGCGCCTCAGGACGTGGAGAACGTAAGATCAATTTTATTCATCTACCTCAAGAAGCCCAGATCAGCATCTTCAATGTGAGTGGCGACCATGTGATTTCTCTGGATCATTTAAGCGGGATGGATGATGGTGCGCTGGAGTGGAATCTCCAAACCAAGGATGGTTTGGATCTGGCACCGGGAGTCTACATTTATTATGTGGATAGTGACCTGGTGGGAACATTTACCGGCAAATTTGCAGTGATTAAATAGGTATCCAGTAATGGAATCAACCATGAAACGGTTTAGCAATTCAAGGTTCGGAAGCGTAGCCCATACTATTGCATGCATTGCAGTTTTCATCATATGCTGGAATCCACTTATGGCTTCTGATATCATCAGCAAGACGGGAACCACTGCTGCGCAATTCCTGAAGATTGGCATGGGGTCTCGAAGTATGGCCATGGGCGGTGCTGTTGTAGCTTCGGTGAATGATGCCAGCGCTCTGTACTGGAACCCTGCAGCCGGTGCTTTCTTTAATTACGGGAGTGTTCAGGTCGAGCAGTGCAGCTGGATTGCTGATATGGACGTCAGCTATTACGGTGCAATTATCCCATTGGGCAATTCACAATCATTGGGTCTCGGACTGGTCAGTCTTTCCACTGGTGATATGTTGGTAAGAACAGTTGATAAACCTGAAGGTACTGGAGAATATTTCTCCGCCAACGATCTAGCCCTGACCTTGTCATATGCCCGTGCGCTTACAGATTTTTTCAGTATCGGCTTTAATGGAAAGTACATTCAACAACGCATCTGGAATTCACACGCTGCAGGTATAGCACTGGATTTTGGGAGCTTGTACTATTTTGATAACCGACGTATGCGCATCGGTGCCACCGTTTCCAATTTTGGACAAAAATTGCAGTACAGCGGTAAGGATTTGATGATCGTCTACGACCAGAATAGCGATGCATCTGGTGATAATTCCCATATTCCTGCCAGTTTGTATACCAACGCTTGGGATATCCCGCTGACCTTTCGCTTCGGTGTAGCCTACGATTTGCCAAAAATGAAATTCGGAGAAGTCACGGTTGAGGCAGACGCGGTACACCCAAATGATAATTACGAATACCTGAATCTTGGCCTGGAGTGGCGTCCCTGGTCCATGGTTGCGATTCAGATGGGCTACGAAAGCCTTTTTCAGCAAGCTAGTGAAAAAGGTCTTACCATGGGCGGGTCACTTCACCTGGATGTTGGTGGATTGGACCTGGGATTTCAGTATAGCTATGAGGATTTTGGT
>JABMOT010000007.1 GCA_013202385.1 Fidelibacterota bacterium | reverse complement strand
TTTTTCTTCGTGTTGAGTTTTGCCACCTTCCTGATGCCTAAATTAGTGGGCATTTAAGATGCTGCGAAGCCTCGTTATTTTTTTAGTTCAGCCCATATACAGAGGACACTCAAAGAAAGGATCTGGCACCAATGCCACGGATGCGAGCAAAAGCGTGGCCTGACTTGCCACTCCCTTTAACGACCAAAAAGGATGATGCCGCTAGATGTCTTTCTGAATCGTCTTCAGCTGCTTGCAAAGTAAAAGTCTACTCGGAGTTGGCCATGTGAGATTACGGCATAGCGTTCTCCCCCCAACAGGCTCGAGTTCAAAGCTTCTCTCATTAGTCACTAGAAATCCGGCGAGCACCACAGTCCGCCAGCGAAATGAGCGAGGCGCCTCAAAGGTGGTGATTGTGGCTGTATATTTCTTACCATCTTTACCTGAGTGACCTCCAGCGGTTGCCAGATCAATAACAATTATATTTTTCCCTTAAAATCTTCAAGGTTAATCGTTGCCTGCATTTCTTTGGACCAGTCAGGGCATTGAAGGGGTCGGAGGTGGTTTTAACACGTGGCACTATGCATTATTAACCCATATTGGTATAGGTTAACTAATAAGTTTCTCATAGGTGATTGCATCGCTTCTTTGTGAATACAATAACAGCCGGTTAACCGGCTGTTATAAATTCCGAGGTCGACTTATTTCAGTCGGAATTTTATCGGAATGGACATGTACACCGGAACCGGTCTTCCCATTTGCAGTGCCGGATGAAATTTAGATTGCAATACGGCAGCGAGAGCCGCTTCATCGAGACCAGTTCTAGGAAGCCCTTTTAATATCTCCGCATCTCTAACTAAACCATCTTTATCTATAATAACCTTGACAGTAACCAACCCTTCAATTCCAGCTTCTCTCGCTATTTCAGGATAAATAACTCGATCCAGGATTGCCTGATAGCCACCAACAGGAAAGGGCATTTCACTCACATCCTCAGGATTTAAGGGAATATCAGGAGCTTGCGTAGGTGGCGGTAGGAAGTACGCCCATTCTACAATATCGATATTGAAATCAACAGGGAGATCATCTGCTATATCCTCTTTGGCCGATTCAACTGGCAGTGTTGGGCGTTGTGGAGCTATTCTTTCAGGTGGTTGAACCGTGGCTGGAATTTTTATGACATCTATTGGTGGAGCGACATATGAATGCTCAGTGGTTACTGTGGATTCAAACTGAGGAACGCTATAAAAGGATAGGGTGGCTACCAAGAGTGTAATCATGGTGCCAATTTCGATATACTTTCTTTCCTGCTGTTTTACGGATGCCCATGGATGTTGCGTAATCATCATTCACCTCCCGTTTGCTGGTTAGAATTCGAATTTTTGCTGACCCTCCTTTTTCCCCGGCTTACATTTAATTTAAATGAATCGACCTGTGGTTCGAATTTTCGACCCGTGGGTAATATACACTCAATTCTATGCCAAGATCAAGCGTGTATTTCACTTTTGGGGAATTGATAAACCGCTGCATTTGATGAATGGAGCTGCCGGGTGAACCCGTGATATTCTGCCTGCCGTTGATTACCTTTGCAATAGTCGCCCTGCGCATGCAGCCATCAAACTTCTTGTGTAAGGCGGGCGAAGTGGGGTAAAAAAAAGACCGGATTCAAAATCCGGTCTTTCTAATGCTTTGCAGATTTTTTGGTATTATCCGTTTTTAAGACGGAAAACCACTGGTACTGATATTCTAACAGTTACCGGTTTATCACGTTGATAAGCTGGCTTCCATTTAATTGTCTTTATGGCGTCCATGGCGGCTTCATCGAGACCGGTTTTAGGAATACCTTTTAAAATAATGGTTTCCTGCACCCGACCGTCCTTACCAATGGTTGCCTGGACAATGACGGTTCCCTCGATACCTGCTTCACGGGCAATCTCAGGATAAATTACTGCCTTTTGGATTGCAGCATAGCCTCCGATTGGCTCGGGTGGTTCATCGTAGGCGATGAAGATCACATTGCTTTCAGGTGGTGGTGGTGGCTCGTCCAAAATTTCAAAATCTTCCAGATCGGTCTCTTCGATGGTGAAATCTTCGTCAATTTCTTCATCTTCAGATTCAATCGGGATAGACGGACGTGCTGGCGGGGGCGGTTTATCTAATTGTTGAGTTTCTGGAGGAATCTCAATGTTCTCGATAGGGGCTACATAAGCCATCTGCTCAATCTCTTCCACCGAAAATTTGGGAAAGAAATATAATACGAGCGTGAACAGTAACAACACGACCATGGAACTAAGCTCAAGATACCTGCGATGTTGGAGTTTGACCGAGATATGAGGATATTGTTGTTCTAGCATAATCCTACTCCCTCGGTTTGGCTGAATAATTAAGCTTCAGTGCGTTGGCTTCTCTAAGCTCTTGGTGAATATCAGTGATGATATCCATCTCGGTCTGTCTGTCAGCTTTCAAGGATACTGTTAACTGAGGATCGCCGAGTATTTTTTCATACATAATGGTTCGAACTTTACCAATATCGATGATCATATCATCAATGGAGATCGTGCCTTCAGCAGTTGCCCATATATGAGAAATGTGCTTTTGCCCTTCCAGTTTAGCAATTTTTTTTGCTTCCGGCAAAATCAGTTTCAATCCCTGAAACTCCCTCAAAACAGTCACCACCATGAAAAAGATCAGCAGCATGAAAATAATATCGGGTAGAGAAGATGTGGGAATCCCCGCATCGGTTTTTGTTTTTCTTTTTAGGCGCATGATCTAGCTCTCCGGGTCAGCAATCGAAATACGTGTCGCGTTGGCCTGTTTTAGCTGGTCAATCACTTCTATATAGTCTTTGTATTTGCTTCTTGCATCCGTTTTGACGGAAAAGATCATTTTGTCGTTGGCTATGAGAGAATTTTTGGCAAAATGTCTGAGTTCTCTAACATCAATAACTTGAATATCGCCACCATGGCTTACCGCTATCTTTCCAGAAGCATTAACCAAAATATTGGTAATGTTTTTTGGGCTCACCTCTGTCTGGTTCCCTTTTTCAGGGAGCACCATTCCCAACCCCTTATCCATATCAATGGTCGTGGTCACCAGGAAGAAAAGCAGAAGCATGAACACAATATCCGGAAGGGATGCTGTGGGGATTTCTCCACCGCTATTTTTTCTTTTTTTCTTTAACAGCATAAAATCAGCTAACCCCGATTATGGTGTTATTATTTTTTCTCCAGCGTTTCAATCGTATCGATAAGATCCAAGGAAGATTCTTCCATTTTGACGATCAATTTATCGATCATAAAGGTGAATACATTCTGAGCAAACTGGATAATCATAGCAACGACCAGACCAAAGAGGGTCGTTAATAAGGCCATGGATATACCAACGGCAACCAGTGCTGGTTGAATATCATTCGCCTTGGCAATCGAATCGAAGGCCTCCACCATACCATATACAGTTCCTGTAAATCCAAGCATGGGGGCTAATGAAACGACTGTTGACAGCCAAATCATATTGTTTTCAAGAAATGACATTTCGATAGAGCCGGCACTCTCAATTGCTTTTTCAACGGCCAGTGTGCCACGATCTGCTCTGGAGAGCCCCGCTAGATATATTTGAGGCACTGATCCAGGGGTACTTTTGCAAACTTCAATGGCCGCAGCCACACCCTGCTCTTTTAATGTTACATCCATTTGTTTCAAAAAAGATTTTGTTTGGAGCGTTGTGCGTGTAAGGCTGATAAATCGCTCAACGACAAATACTAATCCAAATAAAAACACTGCGAGAATAGGCCACATAAAGGGCCCACCATTATAAAACCACGCAACCATTCAGCTATTCCTCCTAATCCTCTATAGATTTAAACTTGTTTTGATCAAGCGTATAATCATAGTTTGATACGTATCTAAAGTCAACCCATTTCCCGTCCAGTCCTTGAAAATCTAAGCGATCCGAACCATTTTTATAAATAATTTGCACTCTCTGCAATTTCTCGAGCTTTTTCAAAATACTGACGGGCTTCCTGAATTTGATTATCCATTTGGGTTCTCACCTGATATTGCTCATTCCGGCCCCAAAGCGTTCCAGCTAGTTCACTCTTAATATAGTATCGTATTGTCACATCATCCTCGCGGAGCTTGGCTTCATCCAGATCAAGATCCTCAATGGCCATGATTTTCTTATAAACTTCCTCAATCAAAGCATCATCGACCTGATAATTCTTCAGAAAACTGTTCCAATCCTCAGCCAATTCTGGATGATCGACGGCGTATTCAGACGCGATCTTAAAAAAGAATCGAATATCATTCCGTCTCAACTTTGCAAGATCACGGGAAATAGTTGCTGGATCATGGAGGACATAGTCCGGCGTTATACCACCACCACCATAAACTGAGCGCCCCATTTTGGTCTTGTACACAGGTTTATCATCTAGACTGACGGTGTCTTTTCCATAGTCTTTTTCGTACAGTTCGGCATAGTAATCCGCAGCATCACCCTTCTCATAATGGCGTTGAATTAACCGACCACTAGGTGTGTAATAGCGTGCCACTGTAACCCGTACGGCAGAGCCATCCCGCAAAGGGTATTGTCTTTGGACCAGGCCTTTACCAAAACTGGTTTCTCCCACAACGATTCCACGATCAAGGTCCTGCAAGGCTCCAGCAAATATTTCACTGGCGGAAGCTGACCCACGATTGATCAAAGTGATGATGGGCTGTTTATAAAAAGTTGGCTTTTTCTTTGAGTACATTTCCTCATTTGCATTTTTAAGACGACCCTTGGTGGAAAGAATTTTTTCACCTCCAGGCAAAATGAAATCAACCATCTTGATGACTTCATCCATGTATCCACCACTATTATTTCTCAAATCGATAATCAGCCGTTCCATGCCCATCGCCTGAAGTTCAGTTATGGCACTAATCACTTCACTAGAGGTCGTGGCCGCAAATCGATTAAGGAGGATGTATCCAGTACTGTCTTGCATTACAAATTTTGCGAGAACACTATAGATCGGTATTTTATCTCTATAAATAGTGATTGGAACCAGCTCGGATTCACCCATCCTGGCGATTTCCAAATCAACGCGAGATCCTTTGGGACCCCTGAGTTTATCGAAAACACCGTCGCGAGTAATTTTATAGGCCGAAGTTTTGTCGATCTTGATAATCTGATCTCCGGGATAAAGCAATCCGTCTGAGGGAGAGCCAACAATGGGCGTGATGACAGTGATGTAGTCGTCAATTATATCAAATTCAATTCCGATACCCTCAAAATTGCCTCTGAAGCTTTCTTCAATTTCCTTGTTACGTTCAGCCTCGATATACACTGAATGGGGGTCCAGAGCTTCCATGAGTCCATTCTGGGCACCAATCATCGTTTTATCCCAATCAACATCCTCAACATAGTTGGTATTGATGATTTTGACCATGTCCTGGAAATCTCTCCATTTATCGTAGAAATCGCTCCCCTGGGCGAAAATCGCCTGTCCTGAGGGGCTTAAAGCAAAAATCCCAAGCAGTACGAGTGTTACAATCGAAATATGTTTTAAGGTTTTCATAACTCTATATTTATCCTGGTTTGGTTCCAAGGTTCCAATTTTAATTACGGCTTATAAAATAGTAGCCGTATTGATTTGATGAAAGCGACCTTTTTGGTGTTACAATATAATTAAGCACAATTTGCTAACGGGGGCTGAATTGTTTCTGCAATGCCACCTATATGGAGCTAAACGAATGAATGTATCGGTCAGAGGATCACATACAGTTGGAACCTGAAGAAGAGGGCTCGAAGCGGGACCTCTAAAGAATCGGAAATGCCTTTGTTATGATATAGTTTCCAACTGCCGGCAGAAGCGACCTGTTCATTCCACCCTGCAATCGTTTTAAATCCCATCGATCTAGAAATATCAAAACGCATACCCAGGTAGGGCTGAACCACTGGCGTCCAGGCAGACAATTCAAAGGCCTTGCGTGGAGCGGTACCACTGATAATATCACTCCAGCTTTCATTTGCCGGAGAGGAGCTGGCCTGTAAGGTGGCCTGTCCTATTCCAAATAATGAGCCGGCTAGCAATTTCAGGCGTGATCGGGTGTGAGTGTTGAATTCTGCAGTGATACCCACGCTACTTAAAATGAAATTGACGGTGTAATCGACATCGAGCGCATCTTGTGTTGAAGCTAAATATTCGCCTTGACCAGCATACATGCCAATCGTCCAGTGAGGCGTGACCTCTCCAAAACCCTCAAATCCGGTTACAACCATACCACTACTATTTATTCCCGTGGTATTTGTGGCATCAGACAAATCAAAAGCAGGCGTAAATGCGCTGAGAGCTGCAAAGGCAGCATCATCTAGATCAAATGAGATCATATATGAGAACGCTGGACCAATGGCCCCCCTCAATACGGGTTGACCTTCAGCGAATTGTGCCTGGAGTGAGGCTGTGGTTAATAGCGCACCAAAAAATATTCTTAACCATGGTTTCATTCTCTCATTACCTCCTTGATTCTAACACCCATATTCAAGCGATCCTAAGATACGGCATTTTTGTTATGTATCGCCAGATAACTTGCGCTTCTCTTTAACTTAAAACAAGTAGTTGACACAATATACCATCTCTCAAATTTTTACACAAGTCTTTTAAGAA
>JABMOT010000006.1 GCA_013202385.1 Fidelibacterota bacterium | reverse complement strand
GTTGCCGGACTGTAACCCAATAGGATATTCTTATGAATCTTACACAAATCATGACGGATCTCTCCTATTTCATCCCCGAGATGATGCTTACGGGGTTATTGCTTCTCGTCATTCTGTTTGACCTTTTCCAAAAAGCAGAAACCTCAATAAGAGCAGGGTATGTAGCGCTTGGAGGTATGGTCCTGGTGACGATTGCCCTGATAGGTCAGGATGTATCAACCCCGACAGGGATATTTTCCAACATGCTGGCAGTCGATGCTTTCAGTCGTTATCTGAAGGTGCTGGTAAGTGTGGGAACCATGTTGGTAATGTGGATGTCCTTTAATTCCAATGAACTGAAGAATCGCCGCGTTGGTGAATATTATATCCTCTTGCTGACACTGGTTCTGGGTATGTATTTTCTGGTATCAGCCACTCATCTTTTGAGTATTTATATCTCGCTGGAAATGGTTAGCATTATGAGCTACCTACTCTCCGGCTATTTAAAAGAACAAATGAGATCCAATGAAGCATCCATAAAATATGTCGTATTTGGAGCGTTCAGTTCTGGAATCCTACTTTACGGCTTCTCACTACTATACGGTCTTACCGGTAGTGCCGATATTTCAGAAATTCAAGCATCCCTGGCCTCAGGAGGCACTTCGCCTGCATTGTTATTATTGGTGTTGATTATGATCCTGGTGGGCTTTGGGTATAAAATTGCTGCGGTGCCCTTCCATTTCTGGACACCAGATGTTTATGAAGGTGCCCCTGCACCCATCACGGCATTTCTTTCAGTTGCTCCAAAAGCAGCTGGCTTTGCAATAATTATTCGCTTTTTCAATGTGGCTTTTTCCAGTGCTGGAAATCCAAACATGGAAGCCTGGTCTGCCCTGGAGAGCATGAATTGGCAGGCTGTGGTCGGCGTATTGTCAGTCTTATCCATGACCGTGGGTAATGTGATAGCCATGCAGCAATCAAATATCAAACGGATGCTGGCCTACTCGAGTATAGCACATGCGGGCTATATGCTTTTAGGAGTGGTTGTAGCAGACCAGACAGGTATCGCAGCAATTTTATATTATGCCTCGATTTACATGCTCATGAATCTGGGTGCCTTTTTCGTTGCGATTCATATTAAAAATGCATTTGACACGGAGGAGATTGAGGATTACAAGGGCCTCGGTTATAGAGCTCCTATACTTGGGGTGATTATGGCCATTTTCATGTTCTCTTTGACAGGCTTGCCACCTACAGGCGGATTTGTGGCAAAATTTTATATTTTCAGAGCACTCATTGAAAATGGGGATACCTATTTCTGGCTAGCCCTGATTGGTCTAATCAATGGCGTTATATCGCTGTATTATTACATGCGTGTTGTAAAGGCCATGTATTTTGTGAAGATTGAATTACCCAAAACGGTTCACAATGCACCCCTCAATGTGTCCATTCTATTAAGTTTGCTTGCGGCACCTCTCCTACTTGCCTGGATGGTTGGTGATCCACTTTCAACCTACACGCAGGCTGCTGTTCAATTCTTCATTCACTAATCGAGATCTAGATAGTATTAATTAACCCTGTCTGTATTGGCGGGGTTTTTTTTATATGTGGTGATTGAGTATTGCTAAAAATTACAAAGTTGTTGGAACCGAAGCCAAGATGAAGCTTGAAGGTACTTACACTCAATATATTTGAATCTGTGCAAATAGACATCATCCCTTTTCACCGTGCGAGTGAGGCTACTCATCAGCTACTGCGAATCCATCCCGGAAATTCAGGTGGGTATCCGCTGGGTGGATGATCCTCACATTGATGCGCATGACCAAGGGTACCCCACGATGCTCAAAGACGCGTATAATTCCGATACGTGATTTTCTGGGTCTGTTTTTGAATTTCAACCTGTTAGTCTGACCGCCAATGCTGGCCACAACTTTTCGTGTTTCAGCCACAGGATAGAAAATTATACAAGATCCATTTTGAGGATACAAACGCTGACAGCAGTTAGAACGAGGGTCCCGATTGGGTCACAGGCTGGAAATTCAATCCTGGAGAGCGCGGTGATCCATTGACAATTTCCGGCACTTCGTTATACTCCTGAGCCCGCCTCCTTCCAGGTTTGAGACTTTCCAGAGGGATTTGACAAGCTGAAATATTTGCCTTCCGTTGGGTAAATCTTTCACTTTCCGGGCATGTATCCAAGATAAAAACCATATCTAAATTCAATAGAAACAGTAAATCATATCGGTAAATAATTTTGGCATATTAGTTGACTAATGATCCCAGTCGACACGAATATCGCAAACAATAACTGAACTGGTTTGAGATACTAATTCTGGAGGAATGGCATGGAGTCGTACAGAATTCAAGCTGAAAAGAAATCGCTTTTGGTTTTTAAACCGAACAGATGGTGGATTTATATTTCCATAATTCTGGCTTTAAGTTTTGGAAAGAATATGCTCATCTAAGGAATTTAATATGTACCACGATGGTCAATTGATCGTACAATTTCAACGCAAAGAACCGTGTCAACCTGCAAGCAATCAACGCTTAGGATGCAGGCAGTCTGAATTGCATGTAACACAAATAACTATGTTTAGGGCAATGTACTGTGAGAATTATTAATCGCACTAAAACAGATACTGCATTCACCAGCAGGGCGGAACTTCTGGGAAAGTTTATTGAGCTCTCCTCAGAGGCATTTTTTATTTTTGACTCAAATTTATCATCAGTCGAAATGAATCATGCTGCTCTCGAATTAGCTGGCGTCTCACATAAGCACTCCATTGGCAGAAATCTGGTCGACCTGCTCCCTAATGCTCATCAATCAGAGCGAATCGAAGACTTTCAGAAGGTCATTAAAACTGGAGAGCCACTTCGATACCGGGAGTATTTAATTACCTCTGAGTCAGACCATCGACTTTTTGAGATTGCTGGATTCAAAATCGGGAAGGGTTTGGGCGTTATTGCCTTTGAAGTCAGCGATAGCAAACTGTCGCTCAATCCGCTGACCTCACTCGGTCAAGCTACGGATATTCTTCAAAGTTTAATAAAAGAACCCTTTGTCATTCTGGATTCAGGGTGTCGGCTCATGAGTGCCAATGATGCGTTTTATGAGCATTTCCAACTTAAAGCCCGGGATGTTCAAAATTTGCCCATCTATAATCTTGGCGCAAGCCAATGGAACGATTCCAGACTCCATGAATTACTTGATTATCAGCTTCCTAAAACAGGCCGGGTGGATAACTATGAATTTCGAGGCTATTTCACAAGTGTAGGGGAAAGTATTTTCAGTATCGATGCACAACAGTTTTATCATGAAAGGGAAAGCAGGGCAGTAACTTTTCTTGTTTTTAGAAATATTGGCCAAATAACCAGGCATCAGGACAGAATGGCCGAACTAAACGAAGCGTTTACGAGAGCCCCGAATCCCATAATCCTTACTGATATGAAGGGTGTGATTACGAAGCTGAACGATGTGGCTGTGGAGCTATATGGCTGGTCGAGAAACGAAATCCTGAACAAGTCATTTAAGTCAATAATTCCTTCCCGTTTGAGAGATCAATATGACCTCATGCTGCAAACCGTGGTCGCTGCAGAAAAAGTCCAGGATTATGAAACAGAGCATTGGTCTAAAAAAGGTGAGATATTGCCGATCAATCTTTCCATGCATTTACTCAAAGATTCAGGCCAAAATAATATTGGCACCATTGCGTACATAACTCACATTGCTTCTCAATCTCAGGCTGAAAAGTCTCTTCAGCGGCTCCGCGATATGATAGGGTTGTCAAATGACCCCGTGGTAATGATGGACTTAAATGGGTTCATCACTGAAATTAATTCGGCTGCAGAATTGACTTACGGATGGACTAAGAACAATATTATCGGAAATTCAGGTACGGTGCTGGTTTCTGAGGAAGATCAGAAAAAATATTTACTCAGTATTGCAGATTGCATCGCCGGAAAAATGGTTAGAAATGTACCTGTTCGACGTCTTGCAAAAAGGGGAGCAATCCATACGGCTCATATCTCCATCCACCTGATCACAAATGTAAAAGATGTGCCCATTGGGATTGCCGTGGTTTCTAAATATCAATCTGATCAGGAAAAGGCCAGCAGAAGCCATGAACTTCACCTGAAGAATATGCTGGATATGAGAGATCCCGTTGTTGTTATGGATATGGCTGGTGAAATTGTAGATCTCAATAATGCCGCTGTAGAACTTTATGGTTGGAAGAAAACTGAACTCGTTGGAAAAAAAGCCACGACAATAATCCCGGCTGATAATCAAAAACAAGCAGGTCAGCTGGTTCAAAACTGCAAAAATGATGAACCAGTCAAAGATGTTGAAATAATTCACTGGTCCAAAGCAGGCAAAATTTTACCGGTTCAGGTCACCATGTTTTTGGTTCGCGACGCCGATGAGCAAGCCCAGAATATTGTCAATATTTGTATCCCTCGGGCGGGCGAGTTTTCGCCAGGATCAAGCCGGGGATCTTT
The DNA here is from genome assembly GCA_013202385.1 of Fidelibacterota bacterium. Classification (GTDB taxonomy): domain Bacteria; phylum Fidelibacterota; class UBA8477; order UBA8477; family JABMPR01; genus JABMPR01. The sequence goes on along the minus strand of JABMOT010000006.1, from coordinate 5,668 downwards.
GGATACAGCTACATTATTCAGGGACTATATCGATGCTGTTGTGGTGGAGGACATGTCTGGAAGGGTCGTTGACCTCAATGAAGCTGCCAAAACGATGTTGGGCTGGAGCAAAAGCGAGATCAGCGGAACCCCAATCAAAAATATCATTCCTCAAGACCAACAGAAGCAGCATGAGAAAATTATACTGCTGTGCCAGAACAATGTGCCAATTCTAAGAGTGGAGAGTAAGCGCTGGTCAAAGAAGGGACAAGTATTTCCCGTCGCAGTTTCCCTAATTATGCTCAAGGATTCTGGAGGGACCCCCAACGCTATTGCCAATGTTATTCAGGATATCTCAGAGCTGGTTAAAATTCGAGAGCAGAAACAAAATCTTGAACGCCAGGTAGGTTATCACAATTAGCTGGGCATGTGTGATTGAATACACTGCTTAGCTGTAGCATTATCGTTAATCATCATCCATAACATTATATTTCCAGTTTCCCGTTTCGTCGATCCAGATATTTTGATCCAAAACACCAGCCTTCTGGCATTTGATCCGGTATTCAACGCCATCATAGCTTCTATATCTATAGTGTTTGTCTAGAAAATACTTCCCCGTTAATTCGCCTGGTTTTATATCATTCCAGGACTTGCCAACGATTTGTGTAAAGGCAGGTGCCAATGGGTAGCTGCCCTCGGTTGCATAATAGATGCGTAACTGTCGGCGAATCGTCCCAATTGCAGTGATGCCTTCTGTTCGCTTGGCTTCCATAATGTGTTGATTAAAGATGGCGATACCCATAGCCGCGAGCACGCCAGTGATGACAATGACAATCATCAATTCAACTAAAGAAAACCCGTTACGGTTTTTGGTTTGGGGGGCCATATGCTCTAAGCTATCTGGTAAAAAATAGACATATCCTTATTGTCGACTGAAACGATTATCCTTGCAAATCTAATATCAACTCTTGAGCGGGAGGAAAGCAATTCTCCTGACCCACAGTCATTATTTTCTCACGAGACCAAGTTTTTTAAGTTCATTTTCATACTGACTTACCAGATTATCCATTGACTCAATGACAGCTTGCACTGCTTCAGGTTTGGTCATATCAACACCGGCTTCTTTGAGTTGTTCAACGGGGTAATCGCTTCCACCAGACTTGAGAAGATTGATATAATCGGATTTTGCCTGTTTTTTAGATTTGCGTGAACCCTCATTCATTTTTTTGAAGAGTGCTGCCGATGCCGCGTAGCTGGTGGCATATTGATAAACGTAATAGGGGACTGCGGAAAAGTGTGGAATTCTGGCCCAGGTTACATCATAGAGCGCATGATTCTCCATGGCATCTCCATAGTAGTCAACCAGAACTTGATGATAGACGCCATTCAACACATCTGCAGTGATAGGCTGTCCATCTTCAACCAACTTATGCACCTGATATTCATAATCCGCGAATAATACCTGGGTATAAAAAGTACCGGCAATATTGTCAATGGCATGGCTAAGGAGCACCAGGCGTTCTTTTGGGTCCTTGCTATTTTTTAGCATGTACTCGAGCAAATGCGCTTCAGCCATTGTGGAAGCAACCTCGGCCACGAAAAGGGTGTATCCAGAATTGTTAAAAGTCTGTGATTCGTTGGCAAACATCGTGTGCACAGTATGACCCATCTCATGTGCCAGCGTAAAAACATTGTCCAGGGTGTTGTTGTAATTCAACAACATAAACGGATGAACTCCATAAAGACCCGCTGAAAATGCTCCAGTTGTTTTACCTGGAGTTTCATAGACATCCACCCACCCTGGTGAAAATGCTTGCTCCAGCTTTTCAACATAGCTGTCATCTAGAGGTTTCATGGATTTTTGTACCATTTCAGCCACACCGTCATAATCGTAATCTTTATCAAATTCTATCACCGGTATGGCAGAATCATATCCATCATATTCAACCAATTTGAGGGCTTCTTTCCGCAATTTGTGATAACGTTGCAGAGGAGCCACCCCAGCCCGGCCTTGTTCCAGCAAATTCAAATAAACACTGGTGGGAATATTGTTATTTTCTAAGGTTGATTCGAGCGTAGAGCCATAGTTGCGTGCCTGAGCAAAAGCCCAGTCCCTTTGACAGATCCCATCATAAGATGCTGCATAGGTGTTTATGGTTTTATTGTAGGTGCCATTTCGTTCGAGAAAGGCCGCTTTTCGATCTTCGTGACTGCGGGAAGTATTAAAAATTCTACCTGCTTCACCTTCGGATATTTGAACGGTGTCACCTGTTGAAAGAACGATGCTGCCGAATTTAATATCGGCTGTGGAAAGCTGGTTATAGACTTCGCCAGGCAGACCACTCAGACGACTGAAATAAGAGAGTAAGCGTTCGCTGTTTTCATCGAGTACGTGGGCTTGTTGACGATAAAGATTTTCAATTCCAAAGCGGTAGTCGCTCAGTGCTGAATTCGCCCTAAACAACTTTTCCATGGTCTCCCAGGGTATCTGAAGGAGTTCGGGGGCGAACCAGGCAGTAGCCGTACCGAATTTAGAAAAGAGAATCTCAACCTGTTGTAATTTGGCATAAACTTCATTGTCACGGTTATCCAGAGCGCGGACAAGTCCTGCATAGGTCTGGACGCGATCTGCCAGCAGACCTAATTTTTCTCGCATGGTAAAAGCTTTCAGCAGGGCTTCCGGTCCATTCCCGAGGGTGCCTTTGAGCTTAGCATAATCATCCATGAGCAGTTCCAGGCTATTAAGGTCTTGCTCCCATGCATCCCAATCGCTATAAATATCTCCAAGGTTCCATTTATGTTTTGAATCAATATTCGCTCGATCTTTTGGGGCGGCCAAAAGCATTTGGGCAGCGAGCATTAACACTAAAATCAGGGTTCCTGATTTAACAAATTTCTTCATTTGATACTCCATTTTACACCCATGTTTGTTGTCTTTTGTGAAAAAATATTTTATTCCCAATAAGCAGTATAATCAACGCGTAAGCTATTCAAAATGCTTCGAATTACACTCAGAGATTTATCACGTTTTTGTTCACTCCGTCTATCAATTTTTAACTCGGCACTGCTTGAATGCTGTCTTGAGACCCAGAATCGGATTGATTTAGTGATTATACTGGTGGACTTCATCTCTGTTAGAATGCTAAGTAGGACTTGATTAGTGCCCCCCATCGATGGTGTAAACCTTTTCACCCGCCTCGATGGCAATTGGCAGCAGGTTTTCTTCAGGAGGTAGGGGACAGGTGGCGTAGGGCGAGAATACACAAGGCATATTGTAGGATTGATTAAAATCTATCAGTGTAGCACCGTTTTCATCAACTGCTGGAATGACCAGGAATCGGCCTGCACCATAGGTGCTGAGACCGTTGGTCGCATCACCAAAAATAATGAAATAACTATCATCGCCTGGATCAGCCAGAGGCGTGAGCGTGTAGGGATGACCCTCTATCTCAAAATGAAGCAAACCAGGCGTTGCATTCGGGCTGGTGTCGCCCAGAACATTGACAATATCAACACTGGTAGCCGTTTCATAAAGCTCCAGCATGGCCGGAATGCGCCAGGTGCTGTCGATGGGAAATAATTCTGTTGGTTTGAAATTCACATAATTCGGGTGCCTGGCATCTTTCAGACGAACACCAGTACGTTTTCCACGCTCAATGATGTACCAGGTTAAACTGCCGTGGGTGAGGATATCCGGTTCTCCGCTGCTGGCTTGGCTTAACCCGGAATTAGTTACAATTGTATCATTGAGGTAAATCTGCACACCGTCGGCAACTCGGATTGATACACTATCACCCTTCAGGTTGAGAACACCCATGACGGGGGGCATATTCTCACCAGGGAAGACGAGTTTGTTATCCCTTGAGCCGCCAAAACTATTATCACCCTGCTCCAGCCAGAAGAGACCTGCAAGTGTCAGCCAGCTATCTGGCTGATTAAGCCTGGCATTCCTGGCCTTATGCCATTCGAGGATTTGCTCTTCGTATCCTGATGAAGCCTCAATCGGCGTGGGTTTGTTCGTCACGCAGGCTGAGAGGGAAAATATTATCACCAATGCAAATAAAATGAATCGCATGAACCGTCCTTTATTTAGCTAAAAATTACGCTTCTGAAATTGTGCCATGCCCAATATATACTGAATATATCTGTGCAGTATCAATTCTTGATTTCTATTCGATCGCGATGCCAAAAGTCAGACAGTTGGGGAAGATGCTAATAGTTTCTCGAAAGCTGATCGAAGATTCGGATTCTTTGGATTAGGAGTTACCGTTGTTTAAAAAATCTATGCGTCAAAACTTGGCAGGTTAAATATCAACAGGAAGCAGAACTTCAGGTCCTCGAAATATAGTATTTAATATACAGAGGATACTAAATACGGGTTTAATTTTCAAGCAATCATAATTAAACAATGCGGGGAGCAAACTTTACCATGAAACGACTATTAACATTTATTGCCATGCTTGCATTTCTCATCCTGGCAGGGTGTGAAAAAAAGACAACGACTGAATCCGAAACGCTTGGGAAAAATGCGCAGAGCAGTGAATTGTCAAATTTGGATGAAGTTAAAATTTATGCAGCTGATCTTCCTGCAGCCATTCTGGCTTACCTGGAGCAAAATTATCAAGGCTATCTCTTTGAAGAAGCAGAAATCGAAGGGTCCGGCGCAGCTGCTACCTACACGGTCGAGATAAGAATTAACGACCAGGATATTGAGCTGGTTTTTGACAGTATTGGTAGTTTTGTTGGACTCGAAGACGATGACGAAGGCGAACAGAATGAACGAGAAATTGACATCTCAGAGCTTCCTGAAGGAGTGGTCAATTCTATTGCAAACCTCTATCCTGGTTCCACAATATTGGAGGCCGATGAAATTACGGCTGCTGATGGAAGTTTCAGGTATGAGATAGAAATTCAAGTTGGAAGCGAGAACATCGATTTAATGTTTGCTGCTGATGGAACCTATATGGGGCTTGAAGATGATGATGGCTACTACGACGATGAAGATGACAATGGCGATGATGATGAAGAAGAAGATGAAGATGAAGATGAAGACGGAGATAACGATGGTGATCATGAAAATGAGGATGGCGAGTAGTAACCCATTTTGTATAATGGGGTAATCATATCCTCATCGGAAGAGGCAGTAATATTCAGGGTGGACAGGACAGATTACTGTCATGTCCACCTTTCAATTTAGGCAGAGATGATCTTCGTTTTGACTTCGGTCAAACGAAGACAAATTCTTCCTTTTTGAAATCAAAAAGGAAGGGAGCTGGGGGCGGGGAGATTCAAATACGAGTTTTTAGCTTTGCCGAATACTATTATGGTATCTCTATATATAACAACCGCATATGACACCAGTATATGTTGGGTCTGAGCCTCAAATTTCACCCAAAATCACCGAAAATCATCCTGCACGTGGCACGGGCATGGCAGTCTTCCTTGTCATTATTTTGCGAAACATATACCCAATTCTTTCTGTATATCTTGAATCTCTTCATACTCGGACAGCTGGGAGCTGAAGTTAGGAAAAAGGTTTGCATTGAATAATATGATACTGTATTATAGTATCATATGACATTGAGCAGTAAACACAGGAAAATACTTGATCTGATTTTTGAAAATCCTGTGCGGGCAGATGTCAGCTGGCAAAAAATAGAACAGTTATTAGAGGCTTTAGGTGCTGAAC
>JABMOT010000071.1 GCA_013202385.1 Fidelibacterota bacterium | reverse complement strand
GTTACATTTTCAAGATAATTATTAGACATTGAGAAAATGAGCCAGGCTAAAAAAGCGAAGAGCAAGAGTGACATTGAAAGTAAAAGAATGACAAGATGCCCGTAGAGGGATCTGGGTCGGAGTAAATTTTTAAATCTGGAAAAGGTAACGCCCTGATTCGGTGATTCGTCTGTTATTGAACTCATTTCCCCTCCAGAGCTATTCAATTGAACTTTAAGTCAATAGCGAATCCTAAAAGTGCATATTACATGCCAATCAACAGATGAATACCTGGTTGTCGCTTATGTTTAGCAAGTATTTTGAGAATTCAGCTTTGCTAATTACTGATTCTCCATACCTGCCAGCGCCCCCTTCAGATGCAGGGGACAAACTCGAGAATAAGCTGAAATCGTCATGCAGCATGTTGAGAAATTCATCTTTGTGGAGCGAGACCAGATTGCTCAGATCGAAGGCGTCCAATTCGACGAACCAAAGCTCATGATCGGGACATAAATAAAGATGGGCATCCTGCAAATCTTGGATCTCAAACAGCGGATTGATTTTCTGAATTCTACCAGGGACAGGCGTTTTTAGATAGATGATACCTGATTCTATAGCTATCCAGGATAAGCATTGTCTTGGAAGCAAGAGGGTTTGACTTTTTGGGATGATTACTTTTTGAAGCGACGAGAAAAATTGCCATAAAAATGAATCAATACCTATTCGGATTCGATCAGCGGCAACCCGCTTATACCAGAAGTGGCCTTTTACATATTGAAGACCTGGGGTGAAGTGAACCAGTGATTTTATTGGATCATGCAAATGTATTTGTAAAGGTTCCTTATCTGATGAGTGCTTGCTGTGACCCCTATTCATATCCTTGTAGAAATCACACTGATCACAATTCTTTTTAAGGGGGCAAAGTTGATAGTCCACAACTCCAGCGTCCATCCAGATGCATTTTTGTGTATCCATCATATCCTCGTATGCTAACTGCTTCCACGTCCTGATTAGGGGGGTGTCGCCATCCTGACGAGGATGAACGATCACTCACCCCTCGGATTATTTAGTCTTTAACCGCATCAATAAATTCGCTTTGAAATTCTTCCCAGATTTCAGAGGATAGGGATTCAAGTACGTGATCTACTATTTCACCACCCTCCTGGAGCAGGACGGGTTGGGCATCAAGGTTGTATTTCTGTTCAGCAAACGCCAGGACGTCTCGAAGTCTGTTTTGTTCCTGACGGATCCACTGCTGGGACTTTTCCCCAAGAATGAGTAACGATTTTTCCATATCCCAACGCTTGGGCTGAACATCAAAGAGCCAGTTCTCAGTAAACTCATTGTTGGTGCGCTTGCTAAAGTGGCGTAAAGCACTTTTGTTAATGGTCTTTAATGTCCCGCTTACAGGCGAGTATATCTTTAGACTTTTCTGTCCACTTGACAGGGTAGCCAGATGGTCTCCGCGTTCAAGATTGTCACCTGTCTGTTTGATCAATCTTAAGGAAACTGGACCGGTTAATGCCGCCAGGAAATCATCAATTCCCACTTGTACCTGACCTGCTGATTTTAGGTATGCCCAGGTATGAGTTCTGTCAAAAAACACTCCCCGCGGAAGTCGTACGTTGGCAAGTGAAAACAAAGGTCCTTCAACTTCTTTAAGAAAATTGTAAAAGGGGATGAAGACCAGGAAAAAGCTAATGATGAGTAGATATTCTATGCCCTTCGTGGCAAAGATATTTGTATATGTAAAACTTTCCATTTTGATTAATTCCTATTAATTCTTTGCTCTGGCTGTCATTGTTTCCATGGTCCTTAACACGGGCATCCGATGAATGACCCACCTGAAAATCCATATTTGAACAAAAAGAATTGATACGGTGACGACCATTTCCATCCAGGTCGGTATGTATCGCGGTATGGCATCCCAGCGGTAGGCAATAACCGAGACGTTCATCCGGTTTAAAATGATTCCAATGAGGGTCATCAGAGAAGCCACTTTGATAAGTGTCGGAGTTCCCACCCGCACGCCATAGACAAAGAGTAGCATTGGGATGAAGACAAAACCTATCATTTCCACCAGATACCATGCACCCATGGGAGTCATCAGGTAACCAAATGTGTGATTGTGTACCATGTCAATAATCTTTAAAAAGAAATAGGCAAACATGGCTATGGCGCACACTCTGGATAGACCACGAATCATAATATTGTGGCGTTCATCGCTGTGGGCATCCATTTGGTACGAGAAAACACGCTGGAGAATACTTCCCTGAAAGATCACCATACTTAAACCGGCAAAAATGCTGGAGATGAAAAAGAGGGTCGGAATGAATTCAGAATACCACAGGGGGTGAATCTTGCCTTTGGCCATTAGAAATAGCGCTCCTAATCCAGATTGGTGCAGCGTGGACAGCGTTATTCCAAAAACCACTGCTCCGATTGTCAAGCGCTTCAAATTTCTACGTGCCCGTTCAGAACCCAGCCATTCAGCCACTGTGGGGGAGAATTCAATTAGCTGGGCAACGATGTATAGCATGAAATGCCAGGCAACCAGAAAGAGAATACTGCTGGTTCCGAAGGAGTTACCTATAATGGGATTTATAATATTCCAGGGCTTCCCTAGATCAAGAATGAGAGCAAATGCATAAAATGTATATGCAAGAAACCCGTTTAGCACTGTGACCCTGATTAAGGGTTTGTATTTTTCAAGTCCCAATATGTAAACCATAAATGTTAAGACATATGCTCCACCGGCGAATGCTACACCTGTCACAACATTAAAGCCTTTCCACAGACCCCAGGGTACGGTTTGGGTTACATTGGATACAGCCGACAAACCATATATAAATCGAATCACAATGATGACGGCGGCAATCAGCACCGTAGGAACAGAAATCAGATTGAATATTGTTAAAAGACTAGCCTTAGGTTTCAATTCTGACACGATAAATTTCCAACGACTCTGCTGAGGTGCCAGAACTTCGGAAATGACGTTCTCACTCATGGTTATCTCCTTCCTGCTCATCGCTTTTTGTCGCTTCTCTCAATCCCATAAGCAAAGCTGGCCAAAGAATGAAAACTGAGGGTACGCTGTATAGAAATCCCTTGGTAAGTTCAGGATAGGGTTTGGTTTCAAGGTTTGTTTTGAATCCCAACTCATCAAAAGCTACAGGTGAAATATTTAACCATGAGGTTCCACCTGCTTCAAATTCACCATAAACATGATCTACATATCCATTGGGATCATCAAGAATGCGCTTATGTGCCTCCCGGAGTATATCACTGCGTTTCCCGAATGTAAGGGCACCTGCAGGACAGTTTTCCACGCAGGCAGGAACTTCGCCAGCTTGAAGTCTACTAAAACACATCTGACACTTGCCTATTTTGGGGTTGTTATTATCAAATTCGAATTTTGGGATATCGAATGGGCATGAGACCATGCAATAACGACAACCCATGCATTTTCCTTCCGTCCAGGTGACCGGACCTTCAGCGGTTTTGTGCATAGCCTGAGTTAAACAAGCCGATGCGCAGGCGGGTTGGGCACAGTGCATACATTGCTGCTTGGTATAAACTTCACCTACCGAGGTCTCGACGGCATTGATCACTGAATATTGATCTGGTTTCAGGACTCTTTTTATTGAGCTATCTGGGTAATCATTATCGGCCGGTGCCGGCAGACTATTGGCAGTTGCACAGGCAAATTCACACTCTTGACAGCCTTCGCAAAGTGTGATATCATGCAGAATTGCGTAAAACTCTGAGGCTTCATGCGCAGGTGTTGACGCTCCCAGTGCTTTGACGCCGCTCAAGCTGGCGCCTGCGATCCCCATTGTTTTTAGAAACTCTCTTCTATCTATGGACATGGATTTTCCCTTCAGGACAAAATGTATTATGCATTCGCATGAGTACGTATTTTAGGAATGGGGCAATAGTTCAATATTGGCCTGGTCAAGAATCAGTTTCTGGAAAGATCCCCACAAGCCTTTGCCGGCATAGGCCAGGGCATTCTCCGCGATGTCACCACCATCCTGAAGTAGCACCAGGCCATTTGCTGAATCAGCCGGTGCAAAGGAGTGGGCGAAGAAATCTCTTATACGAGCCATCTCTGTTGATAACCAGGCCGTGGTACGCGTACCTAGAAATAGCCGTTTGGTCTCATTTTCCCAATCGCTTGGCTCTATTTCAACAAACCAGCCTGAGGCATAGGGGTCACGGTGAACCAGGCGCATATTCTGAAGAGCTTCTGTGTTAACTGATTTGACTGTCCCCGAGATAGGGGCGGAGATATTCAACCTTTTGCCTTGGTGGATGATATTAAACAGAGGTTCGCCCTGTTTAATATGGATACCTCGGTCTGGAACCTGAATCTCAGAAAGAATTCCGGTCAATCCATGTAAAAAGGCATCCACCCCTATTTTTGCCAATCCATCAGATTGCATATGTGCCCAGCTATGGGTCGGGCTGAAGTAGATACCTGCAGGAATGGACAAGTTTTCCATTTTAAACTTGTAGGTTTCCTGTTTAACGATGGGTGACACACTTAAAGCCTGGTGCCGTCTCACTCCCTGAATCCAGGTAACTGTGATGGCAACGGTAACAAAGAAAACAACTAATAATACGACCATGATGAACCTCCTTTTAGTTCACCCTTATTAATTCAATAGCGGTGCCATAAAAAACAGACAGGCTCAAGCGTAATGATATCAATGAGATAGATGGGTAATAACATAAACACCTGATTCAGCATTAGTGTTGATTAATGCAACACAGAGACTCTGAAAGCCGTTGAATCGCGTGTCCAGACCATCAACGACTGTGTAGAGGGATTCAACAAGTGTATAGGAAATCAACACATCTTAAATTCATAAAAATATTAGTTATATTATTAATAACATTAGAGTTGAAAGAATATTGATAAATATTTCAATTTAGATCTTAATTTATTTTTTGACTGAAGTGAGGCGAAGAGTCATCCAACGTAAGTATATTCAACACCCCGTTGCAATTCAGTATTGACACAATCTTTGATTGCATTTATTGAGTTTCCAGCCAGGCAACACCAATTTGGTTTTCCTTAGAATACAAAGGGTTGTTCAGTCCAATATTTTAATAAAGGGTTTAGAGGCTTAACGAATTAGATTCTGGGCATTAATATTTCAAGGAGAGCTCACCGTGCGACAATTACTGATTATCCTGCTTACTGCGACCCTTCTTTTCGGTTGGGGAAAAACAGGTCACCGCATTATCGGAAAAATTGCTGAAGAAAATCTTACACCAGAAGCGAAAGCAAAGCTAACTCAATTGATGGGTCACACAGATCTTGCTCGAATTGCAAATTGGGCGGATGAGATAAAATCTGATCCTAAATGGAGCCATGCCAATGATTGGCATTACTGCACCATTCTGGAAGGCCAAGACTATGAGGGACCTGAAACAGGTGGGCGAGCGGTGCAGAAGGTGCAGGAATTCTGTGATTTGGTCATAAAGGAATCCCTTAGCGAAAAGGATAAAATGGATGTCTTGCGCTTTATTGTTCACATCGTTGGCGATCTTCATCAACCGCTCCACGTGGGGAACGGGACTGATAAGGGTGGAAATGACATAAAAGTTACCTGGTTCCGCGAAGAGACGAATTTACATTCTGTCTGGGACTCCAAAATGATTGATCATATGCAGTACAGCTATACAGAATATGCGCAGCAAATTCAATTAACATCCACACCTGAACAGGAACAAGCCATGCTTGATCCTTCGATCATTGCCTTCATTACAGCATCGAGGTCTTTTCATAGCCAGGTTTATGATATTGGAGATGGAAAGCTTGGCTACGGATATATCTACAAAAATCGAGAGTTAATGGAAGAGCGATTGCTTAAAGCCGGTTACCATTTGGCTGCCATACTGAATGATATTTTCAAATAAGTGAAACTTAGATACCTCAAGATTCTTGTATTCGTCTGCTTCTGCTTATCAGAAGGAGTCGCTTCAGATAATCAATCAGACTCCCAAAAACTGGCGAAGAAATTCCAACTCGTACTCCAGGGTAAGATTGAGCAGGATTTTACTGTGGGTCTCGCTTTGGGAGCCGGGGCTGCAAAAGGTTTTGCCCATATCGGCGTTCTGGAAGCACTTGAGCAAGCGGGTGTGAGGATTGACATGATTGCCGGTAGCAGTATGGGTTCCGTTATTGGAGGCGGCTATGCCGCCGGTTTAAGTGTTCAGACTCTGTCTGAGGTTGCCCGGGATCCGGATTGGATCGATGTTCTCACCCTGATTGATCCTGTTTTTCCAACGCGAGGATTCATCGATGGACAGAAAATCGAGCAGTTTCTTGATGATTTATTTGAGCACAAAAAGATTGAGGATTTAACGATACCGTTTGCGGCTACAACTGTTGACATCCTTAATGGTGAATTATATATAATCAACTCCGGAAATCTAGCAAAAGCTGCGAGAGCCAGCTCTTCCATACCCATCGTTTTTAATCCCCAATCCCTTGGAAAGTTGGTTTTGGTTGATGGCGGAATGATCGATCCCGTACCAATCGATGTGGTTCGTTCCATGGGAGCAGATTACATTATTGCCGTAAATGTGCTGGCCTTCCCAGACGATTCCAGGGATCAAGAAAATCTTCAATACCTGGACGCGGATCTCTTGACCAACAGTAAGTCACACTGGCATTTTCCAAAGTCAAATGAATCATGGTATACGGCAGGTCAACCAAACATGGCTGAAATTGCCCACGAGACAGTGATCCTATCCATGTCTTTGATTGCTGCAAATCAAGTTGCACTTGCCAAGCCTGACATGCTGATTAATGTGAGTACCGGGTTAACTGCATGGAATTTCTTAGAAGCGGAAATTGCAATCCAAAAGGGTTATGAAAAGGCTGTAGAAGTGCTTGAAAAACACAAATATAATAAATAGCCTTTTACTAATTCAAGCTGGCGAACTGTTTAACCCCAAACGCCTGGCTGAAAACCGGATTATGGAAACAAATTATCCAGTATCCTTGCTCAGGTTTTAGTTGACACAGCGACTGGTCAGATGAAATTTAAACCATGCCCATAAATCGATTCCACAGAATAATGTTCAGATCAGGAGTGGTTGTACTGCTCATGACAGTTCTGTGGTCCTGTAGCTTTTTTGGAGATCGCAAAAAAGGACAATACATTCCGGTACAATACGATCTTTCACAGGAAATAGGTCCATTCAGTGGCTTGGGGGCTAATGTTCCAATCAGTTTTTACAGCCGTCGCATGAAAGTGCTACAGACCTTTAATGATCTGGGAATTCAATATATTCGAGTCAAACGAACCACTGATAATTGGAATGATCTGCTTGCCCTGAGATCGGCGACTACCCGATTGGGAATAAAGTGGATTTACACGCTGGATGCCATCCCGAATAGTTTTGTCAATGAATATGGCCAATTGGTGGATGTACCTGGATTTGCCAAATGGTGGGCCGAGGAAGTTGATGAATTGTTGTATCAGGATGTACCGGCGGATTTTATTGAATTATTGGATCGACCGGATATAGCGACATCAGATTCGCTGGCACTCACATCGGAGCAATACAACGAGCTCATCCATGCAACACGACAAGAGCTTGATTTGAGAGATTTTCAACAGGTAGCCATTATTGGTCCGGCACTTTCCGGCCCTGGAATTGCAGGGGAAATGGAAACCTGGTATGTGGAATTGGATCAACAGGCCTTCGATATTATTAACCGTTGGACGGTTCACATGTGGGAAGACCGTATCGAGAACGGTAAATTATTTCCTGCTCTCGCCAATCTCCTTGAATATCTTGATCAAACTGAATCGCGGAAACCTGTATTTGTTAATTCCTATGCAAGCTCCGAGACAAAATTTGGGATGGTAGAATATCCAGATCCTGACCAGTATGATATCCTGGGGAACCTGAGTTCATTTGAAACCTATTATTATAGCGCTAGTTTTACAATGCCCTATGGGCTAAGGGTTTATTCCAACACTCTGGATTTGCTGAGGAATAAGGAAGTGGTACCCTTTATTTATCAGCTCTATGACGCTCCAGCTGATGTGAAATATTTGAAGAAATCCTGGGGCTTGCTCGATTTAAATGGTGAACCTAAGCCAGTGTTTACGCTTTTATCCTTGCTGCTCAAGAAGATTCCGGAGAATGCAGTGGTGGTCGAGGCTAATTCCTCACTCCAAAATGGTCTCAATACGCTAGTATTTAAGAGTCAAGACCAAATTATATTCACCCTGTCCAACGAGGAAAACGAATCTCAATCAATGCAAGTGAGTTTGGCAGGTGCCGGACGCTCCCTGGAAATAACAACTGCTTTTCAATGTTATGCCACTGCTGTATACCCACCTGAATTAGGGAAAAGTGATGGGGTTGAAGTGAACGAGGTTGAGATAAAAGTGCGCTATGATGGAGCAAGTAAAAGTCACGTGTTTCCAGTGAGTTTGGAACCCCATTCCATCTTTGTCGCTGAATTTTCGTATAAGTAAGCGCTGCCTGTGAAGGGTTGCCCAACACCTGTATCACAAAACAAATTTAAACTAACTTGAATATTTTAGAATGGTCAGCCTAGATTGAAGGCATAAATGGAAATACTGACCTTCAAAAAGATTTTTAAATTCTGGCTTCCTCTGGCTGGCACATGGCTCATGATGTCCCTGGAGGGTCCTTTTATTGCAGCAATCATCGCTCGCCTCGTGGATCCAAAATTTAATCTGGCAGCCTATGGAGTGGCATTCTCATTTGCCCTCATTGTTGAGGCTCCTGTGATTATGATGATGACAGCTTCAACTTCTCTGGTTAATGATTTTACTTCCCTGCGAAAATTGCGTCAATATACATGGTCCCTAAATTTGATAATCACATTCGCTATGCTGATTCTGTTGATCCCAAAAGTCTTCTACTTTGTCACCCTGGATCTCATAGGCTTGCCAGCGAATGTTGCCCAATTGACCCATACTGCTACGCTTATCATGCTCCCCTGGCCTGCGGCCATTGGATTCAGACGCTTCTATCAAGGGGTGCTCATCCGTAATCACGCAACCAGAAGGGTGGCCTATGGTACAGTTATCCGTCTCTTTTCAATGGCGTCAACTGCACTATTATTATATAGCTACACGTCTCTTCCAGGGGTTTATATAGGGACAAGCGCTCTTTCTGTGGGCGTAAGCATGGAAGCCCTTTGTACACGTCTCATGGTAAACAACATTCTTATACGATTAAAGGCGGCTGAGCCAGGGGATGACCAGACAAATCAACTCAGCTTTCAAGCGATCAATAAATTTTACTACCCCTTGGCTTTAACATCCATGCTAACCCTTGGTGTCCACCCGCTCATAACTTTTTTTATCGGTAAAAGCGCCATGTCGCTTGAGTCATTGGCCGTACTGCCGGTTGTCAGCTCTTTCGTTTTCCTATTTAGAGGGGCGGGTCTTTCCTTCCAGGAAGCAGCCATTACGCTTTTGGGGAGTACGCGAGAAAACGACAGAGTGATCTATCGATTCGCTACCTTTTTGGGTACTTTGCTGGCTTTTGCGCTCCTCATGACGGCATTAACCCCGCTTTCAAAACTCTGGTTTTCAAAAGTAAGTGGGTTGACCCCAGAGTTAACTGCCTTGGCATTAACACCCGTGCTTATAATGGGTTTATTCCCAGCATCTACCGTTCTCATCTCCATGCAGCGGGCAATATTGGTCAAAACGGGGCAAACAACGGATATTACGACGGCAACCGTTATTGAAGTTCTCACCATTGTTGGTGTTCTCTATATAGCTATTATACACTTAAACGCCATTGGGGTAACTGCCGCGGCATCTGCTTTTATTTCAGGGCGTCTGGCAGCCAACCTGTATCTCTTTTTCAAAATCAGGTCTTGAGATCTCAAAACAGCTGATTGTGAGAGACTTCCATTTGTATGTCGTAGCGTATAAGCGCTTGATCCGCATACAGATCACATTTATTTTTCAGCTCAATGTTGGAACAAACCAGTGGAGCCTCCGAAAGGAGTATATTTAATAAAATGAGATTGCATTCAGCCGCTTTCAAAGGATTGACGGCCTTCCTTTTGTTCCTGTTCCTGATCCTGGGTGGATGTTCAGATGCTGGCACCGACCGACCGCTAGCCAAAGACGGCATTCTTGATTTACGTGAATATCCCTTGGGAAACCATATCGGTCTTGATGGAGAATGGCATTTCGTCTGGCGGGACACAAGCAGGCTAAAACTATCTCATGACGTGAGCCCTATTGGAATCGATGTCCCTGATTCCTGGAACGGATACAGCTTTGAAGGATACGAACTGCCAGGGCAGGGTGCTGGGAGCTATTATCTAACGCTATTACTTCCTGAGCTTCCTGTTAATTACGCCATAGAGTTTGCCACAGCAGGAACGGCCTATAATCTGTTCGTCAATGAAAATCTGGTGGGCAGCACAGGCATATACTCCACAGATTCTGCTATGGCCAGCCCCAGTTATGAACCACGAATATTTGATCTTGGGCTTCACGCAAATCAGCTCAGGTTGAGAATTGATGTTTCAAATTACCACCACCGACTGGGTGGACTCTGGGAATCAATCACATTTGGGGCTACGAAGGGAATATACGATCATCGAGAAAAACAGATCGGCTTCTCCCTGTTTATGTTTGGAACCATTTTTATCATGGGCATCTACCATCTGGGTGTGTTTTCAAAGAGCACGCGGGGGAAGGCTGCCCTCTATTTTGGCATATTCTGTCTCATTATTGGATTGCGTAATCTAACGACAGGTGATCTTTTTCTCCTTCAGCTTTGGCCATCCATACCCTGGCAGATATTGGTAAAGATTGAGTATCTAACCTTCTATACCGGTATCCCCATCTTTTTGCTTTTTATCAGACTCCAATTTCCTGATGAGATTGATAAGCGTATCAGTAGGGTAACCGTAGGCATTTCTACATTTTTCATTTTTTTGGTTTTATTCACAGGAGTTGAGACATTTTCAGCATCGCTACCATATTTCCAGCCTTTTAGTCTGCTGGTCATGATCTATGTCATGTATGGACTCGTTCTGGCTTTCATTCGTGGAGAAGAAGGCTCTAGTCTGGTGCTCATCGGCTTTGTAACCGTGGTAATAACCTTTATAAACGACATGTTATTTGTCAGCAATGTTATTCAGACAGGCCACCTTATCTCATTCGGACTCCTGATCTTTATCATGACCCAGGCCTTTCTAATCTCAATTCGATTTTCAAAAGCTTATGACACGATTGATTCTCAGATTATCAAGTTGGAGCGTACGAATACCGCATACCAGTCAGAGCTGGAGAGTCGCAAGTCTGCTGAATTCGAAGTTATGCAGCATAAGGAGCATCTTGAAGAATTGGTAGAAGATCGAACGACAGAACTTCAAATAGCCAATGAGCGACTCAAGGAATTGTCCAGGGTTGATGGTCTGACCGGCATCGCCAATCGTCGCCGATTGGATGAAGAACTTGAACGGGAGTGGAAGCGGATGTTGCGAGACAAGCATCCACTGAGCGTTATCATGTGCGATATCGATCACTTTAAACTCTACAATGATTCTTATGGTCACCAGCAGGGAGATGATTGTCTGACTCGGGTCGCGAAAGCTATCCAGGATTCAGTAAATAGACCTGGCGATTTAGCTTCTCGATATGGTGGTGAGGAATTTTGTATTGTGCTGCCAGAGACAAGCAGTGCCGGTGCTGTTAAGATCGCAGAACTTGTTCGAAAAAATGTTAACGCGTTGAAGCTTGAGCATAGCACATCGCCAGTTGCTAAAATGGTTACTCTAAGCCTGGGTGTGGCAACGGTGATCCCGGAACAAGGGAGTCAGCCAAGTGTGTTGTTGGAAGCTGCGGACAGAGCTTTGTACCAGGCAAAAGGCAATGGTCGCAACCGCGTTGAACAAAACTCGACTGAGTAATTCACCAGCCTAGCGGGGAAACTGAAAAATCAACAAAAACTGTTATGCTCTGCTTCAAAACTCAAGCACAAATATTTTTTTCAATAATCTCTATTAGCTGAGTACGAAAAACGGGCTTGATTATGAAGTCATTACAGCCTGCCTCCAGACAGCGATCTCGATCGGATATGAATGCATGGGCAGTCAACGCAATCACCGGTATGTGCGAAAAGTCAGGATGCTCTCTGACCCACTTCACCAAGGCCAAACCGTCCTCACCGCCAACCAGAGAAAGATCGGTCACAACCAGATTGATGGTGTGTGACTCCAGACATTCTCGACCCTCCTTCACTGTCGCGGCGAAGTGAACCGTATAATTCTGTTTTAGAAACAACCCAAATAGCCGCTGGGCATTTTCATCGTCTTCAACGATGAGAACATGCCGCAACGCCACATCAGACTCAGTATTTGTCTGATCAGCAGCTGTCAAATCAAGTTTAGACTCATCCCGGGTTTTCGTGAAATCTTTCAAAACAGGGTTCGGAAGGTCTGGTTCAAGATTTTGATTATGAATGGGAAATCTCACAAAAAAGGAAGAGCCTTTGCCCTTCTCGCTCTCAACCTCAATCTTCAAATCATGGAGTTCAAAATTTTTCTTCGAAAGGGTCAAGCCCAAACCCAGTCCCTGGTAATCCTTGGTGTAACCCATGCTTTCCTGGTTAAAACTTTCGAAAATACTTTGGAGTGAATTCTGAGCGATACCGATACCCGTGTCTCGAATCTCCAACAAACAATTGTCATCGGCATCTCTGGACAGAAAAATTTCAACTTGACCTTGATTCGTATAATTAATGGCATTGTCCACCAGGTTGGTGATAGCGGTTTGGAGCAATCCCTTGTCGCCGGATATCCAGAAGGGTTCCGAAGGATTATGATAAATGAATTGGATATCTTTGCTGTCAGCAGCAACTTTATGATCAATCGATATATTTTCAATCAAAACGGTAAGGTTGACCAATGAGGTTTCGAGTTGTCTCGCACCTGCTTCAATTTCACTCAGATCGATGATGGAATGGACTGCTCTCGTCAAACGATCACTGTTACGGCGAATGATATCGAAATATTCAATATCCTGTCGAGATAAATGTCCTCGAATTCGTGCAAAAATAAGATCAATATACCCTACAATTGAAGTGAGGGGTGTCCTGATCTCATGGGACATATTGGCCAGGAAAAAGCCTTTGACTTCCTCAGATTCTTCAGCCTTTTTTACAGCTTGTTGAAGCTCTTCTTCGAATCGTTTCCGATCACTTATATCTCGAGCTGTAGCGAGTAATACTTCTCGACCGAAGTATTGAACCCGGTTGACCTGAACTTCTTTTGGAAAGGCTGTACCATTCTGGCTTCTACCCCAGAATTCAAACCGTTGGGGCTCACCTTCGTATGCAAGTTTGAGTAGTCGCTGTATTTCATCAAGATCATTGTGGCCGGGCGCAGAAAGGTCGGCTAAAGATTTCCCCTGAAAATACTCCTTACGACAGGCGTACAGAAACGTGGCACCCTGATTAACGCTGATGAGTTTACCCTGCTGGTCCATCACAAAAATAGAATCACTGGTTGAATTAAAGATGTCCTCGAAGCTTTGCTTTGAACTCTCCAGATCTTGTGCTGCCTGCTTTTTGTCACTAATATCTTCAATGATGCCGATATAGCTTTGCTTCCCATCTTCATCGGTGATAGCTGATATGGTTGCATTGACCCAGAACTTTTCCTTGTTCGCCCTGAATGTTTCAAGCTCACCCTGCCATACACCATTTTTGGTGGTGGTCCACATGTCGGTGCTAATATCGGTGATTGAGCTATCAGTCCTCAAGAAGGAAGGGAAATCGCCGAGAACATCTTCCATAATAAAACCGGTCATCGTAGTGAACGTAGGGTTCACATAGGTGATGAGACCTTTGGAATCTGTAATCACAATCGCGGCAGGGCTTTGTTCTACAACTCGGGAGAGTCTCTTTAGCTGGGCATCCTGCGCTTTCCGTTGTCTCATATCCCTTCCAATGAGGAGGAAATTCGTGATTTTACCATTTTCAAGCATGGGGTTGGAGCTGACTTCTACAGGGATTTCTTCGCCTGAGTGAGCAAGAACGTACATCTCATATCTAAGAGTCCCGAATTCTCCTTTTATGCGCATCTTTCTGCGCTCATCCAATTCAGGAAGAGACCGCCTCGCTACAAATTGCTCCAAATGTTGGTTGACAATTTCAGTACTGGGAATATTCAGAAGCACTGCAGTGGATGGATTGACATAATTAATGATACCTTGCGTATCATGGACAACGATGACATCCTGGGCAATCTCCGCAAAGCGGTTAAATCGCTCTTCGCTTCGGGCCAGATCTGTTTTGGCCTTACCGACCTGCTTTTTGGAAGCCAGGGCATGTAGGCCGCTTCCGACCTTATTGGCCAATTCAACAAAGAGACGTAAAAATTCAGCATTTGATGATGTTCTTGGCAAGACGACTGCTGCGAGGACACCATAAACATCATTTCCAAATCTGATCTTTGCGCTAACGATTGGTTTACCAGGGAAATTCTCCCCCAGGATACTTGATGCGTCAGAATCATAAATTGTGGCTATAGAGCTTGAACCAGATTGATCCAACACTGATTTGATACAATCCCCAAGGGTCTGGTCATTGTTAAGGGGATCATAGTCGAGCAGTAAAGCTCCCTTGTTTCGATGCATCTTAAAACGAATTTTCTGGTCAATTCCAAATAGTCCTGCCCACACATAGTAGAATGAAGGTCCCCTCACTAGCGTATCGCAGAGCAAATTTAAATACCCTGCTTCATCCACTGCATTATCACTGTGCCTGCTGATATCATTGAGAGCATAAAGCATTTCATTCAGGAGCTCCAGTCTCGTTTCTGAATGATATTTGTAAAGTGCCATCTCAATATTGGAGTGCAAATCCCTATCATTAAATGGCTTGATTATATATCCATATGGGGAGGTTACTTTGGCTCGCTCCAGGATGTTTTCATCAGACGTTGCAGTTACATAAACAAATGGAATGTCATAAACCTGACGTAAGGTATCTGCAAAATTGATTCCGTCTTGTTCACCCTTTAGTAAAATATCCACTAGTACAATATCAGGGGGGGTGATAGAAATTGAACTTAAAGCACCTTCGGAACTGTTGCAAATATCGCTGACTTCGTAACCCAGATTATTCAGCATCATGGAGCTATTTTCGGCAATCAGACGGTCGTCCTCCACGATGAGGACTCTAATTTTGGCCATGCAAGTATCCCGGAAGACTAATTTGTGCCGATGCTAATATTTCTCTGGAGTCAGATCTTTTTGTCATTTTCAAATCGGATATGGAGTCATCTGCAATAATGCTAAAATATTGCCCACATACAGGTGTTTATCAACGCTTATTTCACTTTCTCCAGAAGCTTCCATTCAAATTTCCAGTCCCATTTATCAAAGTATAAATTCCCTCCAGACCATTCCACTTCACCCCGTTGACTGTCTATGGTTTCTGAGCGGAAATGAGTCTTTTCAGGAATGAAGCGCTGACTGATTCCATCGTTAAAAATGATGCGATAGCTGTCCATCCCACCGAGATAAAACCACTTAATCTGCTGATCCATATTGTTGCGTAATCCATAAGTTACATCCATGGGGACCCAGCCGTAAGGCTCGAAATAGATCATCCCCCAGTCGTGCATGCTATTGTCTGGTGGTTGCAGCTCCCAGCCAGACTGCCAGCGAGCTGGAATTCCATTCATTCTACAGAGCGTGATGAAGAAAAGGGTTTGGATTCCACAATCTCCATGCCCGTTTTCATAGGCGTATTGGGGAATGCAACGGATCGTGGAATACTCTCGGGCGGAAGCCCAGGGTGTGTGCTCGTCAATCCACTGAAAGAGCAACTGAGCCTTGCGATAAGGGTTCGTCTCATTTCCGATAATTCGCTCTGAGAGTTCCCTTAAGGCTGGTGAAAATACAATATGAGGTGCTTCTTCCTGAAGAAATGGCTCCAGATCAGCCGTTGAATCCGGAGTGGTAACTAGGTCAGGATTGATGTCGTGAAAAATTCCATGACTGGTAAATTGGTACTCAACGCTGAAGAGGGTCGCCTCACCAGCCACAGCCAGCTTTTCCATATAAATAGTACGCTGTAAGACATTTTCCGGTGCCAGGATGTGGCTTTTGGGGATGCTCTCTATGAGTCTGATGTCTTCCTGACGGTTTTGTATCGCCCTGGGATAGGGAATCCAGCACTTAAGATTTTCACCTGACGGGACTGCATCAGCATCCACCACCACGCTTTGTTTGATCGAAATGTGTTGAGGTTCTGCATAAATCTTGTTGGATTCTTGGGTGGATTGGATGATGCTGGCAATATGAACATTCAGATCCAGCCTGGCGCCAGAGCCGGAGGTGATTTCTTCCTCGGGATGCTGGTCATTCCAAATGCTTACCATTTCTGCATCAATTCGAAACAGATTGCGAGCTGCTCGAGCAAAGTAACGCTTGTTCCCATTGATTACACGAGACTCAAGTGCCTTACTTGCTTCCCAGCGATCCAGATCAGTTTCACTAAGCTCAGGATAATATTTCTGGATATACGCGATGACATCGGCTTTACTGGCAGAAAAATCTTTGGACACACGGTCAAGACGTTCAATCTCAAAAGCATAGTAGTCTTGCTCAGTGCTGGTTAGAACGTTCTGCTTAAGCAGGTTCTGCATTGACTGAGTCGCAGCGATATACTCACCTTGCTCAATGAGAGCGCTTATTTTTTCTTTTTGGAGCACACCTTTGTCGGCAATGGAACCGGTACTACACATACTGAATATCCCTATCAATGAGAGTGTGATTAGTGGTGTTAAGCTTGATGGTAGATGACGCATGTTTCACCCCCGATTTATGAATGTTTCGCCTCACAAAATAAAGAATTTACAAAAATATTAACTGGCGATGCATCATGCGTTTCCAGCCTCAAAACTTTCGAGATTCTCGTAAATACGCTGACGTGTGAGTTGCATCAGATCCTTAATTTCCATTGCCTCAATTTCTTCTGCATGAATGGTATGAGCAAAACGCACGATGATTTTGCCTGGTCTCAAGTAGAAGGATTTTTTATTGTTCATTTCGAACACACCTGAGATGGCAACGGGGACAATGCTAGCTCCACTTTGTTTCGCAAAATGAAAAGGTAGTTTCTTAAAGGGGATTAATTTGCCATCAAGAGATCTGCTTCCTTCTGGCAGCACGACGATCTGGATTCCAGACCTCAAAAGCTCGGTAGCTCTCTCAAAACTTTTTAGAGAGCTCCTGATATTATCTCGATGAATAGCAATACTTCCCATCCGCCGAATGGCCTGACCAAATAAAAAATATTTGAAGGACTCCTGAGCAACTATTCCGGTGTAATAATAAGGAATGACCGCCTTCAGGAGTGGAAGATCGATTAAGCTGCCATGGTTAGCCATGAAAATGTAGGGTTTATCTGCTGCCAGCTCTTCAGAAATTTCGATCTGGGGTGTACTGTTGATGAGTCGAAAAAGTGTGGTTATCCGATTTCTCAACCAGGGATCATATTTCTGCGGTGATTGAAAAAAGGATCTGACTATTATTATAATCAAGATTGGAACAAAGTAGCCAAGACCTATTACCCAATAATATATGGAGATAATATCCATCATTTCCAAAACACATCGATGGCCTGTTTAAGGCAATCGATTTCGAGCGGGGAAGATCCCATCAGTTCACCATCAGGTGTCAGTATTTTTGGGATATTTGTTTCGATTCGAATGTGACTCGCTTGAAAGCTCTCAACCTCAGCCATGTGAATATGCTCCCCGGTTATAATCTTGGGGAAACTTCGCATTAGACCTATACGGCTCTTTGGACTCAGCAGGGTTATGTCAAGCAATCCATCATCGGTTTTTGCGTTGGGAGCCATAAGGAAATTCGCCGTATAGCGCGTGTTGGAGATTTCAACAAATACGTTTTGACGCTCAATAACCTGACCATCCATTTCCAGGTGCACATGGAATGGTTTTAATTTCAGTATGTGATACAGACTACTCAAGGTGTATGCAACGTTTCCCAGCCATTTCATTTTATGTGCTGTTGCTACAATATCAGCCACAAGACCGAGACCGAGAATGTTCAAGTAATACCAGGTTTCACCCTCTGTCGAAAAGTGTCCCACATCAAATTTACGGGTTTGACCTGCTTTGATCACATCCAATGCAGGTTTCCAGTCATGATCGTGCATGTTCATATCGCGAACAAAGGCATTGCCTGAACCCACTGGAATGACGCCGATAGGAAGACGAACCGCTGAGCTATTGCGGTAGTAGCCATTAATCACTTCGAAAAGAGTGCCATCTCCTCCGGCAGCGATAATGCCAGAATATTGACTGAAATCAGCATCTTTGGTTAGCTCAACTCCATGACCCTGTCGTTGGGTTAGAAGAATATCATAGGGTAAATCAATCTCATTACAGTACGCTTCAATTTGAGAGCGAACTTTAGCTGCATATCCATGACCAGCCCAGGGGTTGAAAATGATCAACTGTTTCATAGGATCCTGTTCTTTCAAGTTTGTAACCGAGTGCATCACAATATAGTCAGAAAGAGCTTATGTCTTTGATGATTTACACAGGAATAGTGGAGCTCGTTTTAGCCAAAATGAATTCGATGAAAGGTCTGGGGGGTTAGTGCAGCACCTTCTCCAAGCCTGCGAGAATTTCTGCAATGGCTGCATTTGAACCCTTCTTCAATGCTGAAATATTTGCTTTCTCTTCCGTACTTCCAGCTGCCTTTAAGCCAGACTGATTGCCTGACGAGACGATCCTTCCTGAGCTCAAATCGATGACCTTTAATGATGCGCCAGCTTTAGCGTAATTCAGAGTGCCTGTGCTGGATGTCTCTGAAGAAATCACGCCAACTATAGCATACTCGGCGTGGGGGAGCAGTTTTTTCGCCAGGGTTTCAAACTCCTCATAGTAGACCGAAATATCCAAATCCTCCTTAGAAATATCGCCAGATATCCGCAGGGCATCGATGACTTTATACTTTTGCCCCACCAGTGCCTTGATCAGTGCTCCCTCGCTTCTCGATCGGGATTGGCGCTCACCATTAATCTCTTCCAGAACTCTAACGAATACTTTCACAGAAGCGGCAACATCCATGGAAAAATAAAACTGCAGACCGGCCGGAAACATGATGCCCTCGTTGCTTCCTGGAGCCGATAAATACATATTGAGTTCAGGGAAATTGAATTTGATATTCACACTGGGTGTTGAAGTAGATGCCGAAATAAGCTTGTCAATGCGAGCTGAAAATTCACCTGCGCTATTCGTTGCAATGATAGAACTGAAATCAGCTTCAGCTCCCACAACAGCAACTGAAAGGGATGTGTTTGAAACAGGAATCTGAATTCCCTCATCTTCATAAATCAATTTACCCGTAAGTGGTCCGAATAGGGCTTGATCCCTCTCACCTTTTTGTCCATCCCCACTAAGTTTGACAAAACCGACTCTGGTGATGATTGAATTAATTTCATGGGACAGTTTTGCATCCAGAAATTCAGCATTGCCATCCCTGTCAATGTCGCCATCTAAATGTTTTTTCACCACAGACTGCACGACCAGTATATGACTGAGTGCTTCACTTAAATGTTTTAGCGCAGCACTTATCTGACCCTGGCGCAATGCTGCATCGGCATATCTAAATTTTTCTTCCGCAAAAAGTTGTGCCTCAATTGCCTTCTGGCTCATCTGTGATTGAAAATCAGCTCGGGATAGAATGGCATAACTGTAGTAGACCTTGTTTTTTTTATCATGAAAACGATCAGCCATTTTTATGCCTTCAATGGTCGCATCTGCATATGCGCTGGAAAGTGAAGTGAAGACTTCCATGTTTTCCTCAGAGTTGGCAGCTCCAGAATGGGTGCTTTCCGAATAATAGGAGCTGATTTCTGAACTGATCGTGGAGCTGATCTCCTGAATGATTTCGGTTCTGGCATTTTGGTCAGCGCGCAATCGATCTTCTTCAGCCGATCCAGTGTCATCGGCAACACCAATGCCCTGGTATAGCTGCGGGGCTGAAGGAGGCGAATCAACCCAGGCTGGACGTTTTGGCGCAGCCTTAAGTGATAGATTAGTGAGTAAGAGCAGTGCAAAAACGCGGATCCAAATAGTCATAGTCTCAATTTTCGAATTTCAAGTTTCAAACATCTATTTCAGCAATACCATCTTCCGGGTTGCTCTGAAGCTATCAGATTGGAAGCTGATGAGATAAATCCCGCTGGCGACCCGATGTCCACTGCTGTTATTTCCACTCCAACTTATTTCGTGGTAACCCACAGCATGGGCATCTGATCTTAGCAGTTCCACAACTTCTCGCCCAGTCATGTCATAAATAACAATCCGAAGCCCTGTGGGTTCAGGGATATCAAATTGAATTCTGGTCTCGCCATTGAATGGATTGGGATAATTCTGAGCCAATCTGAATTGTTCTGGGGCTTGAGTGATCCCTTCATCATGTTTGGCCAGGAAGTCGCTGGTCCCAGCCATCACACGCAGTCTGTAGCGCTCCTGATTGGCGAAGTGTCGCTGAATATATTCTCCATTATGATGCTCATTAAGCTCATAACGAAGATCCAAATTCAAAACACGGATATCGAAGGAGGACGGTAATTCACCAAGCCTATTCAGAGATAAAAGGATATCATCCTCTACAGCGCCCGTAAGAAGCGTAAGATCCCAAAAATTTCCCT
>JABMOT010000070.1 GCA_013202385.1 Fidelibacterota bacterium | reverse complement strand
GCTTAAGACCAAACGCAGTCCTCGGAAAATTTCTTTTTGGTATGGTGCCCGGTCGAAACGTGAAATGTTTTACGATGATGAATTCAAAGCTCTGGCTAATGAATTTCCTAATTTCAGCTATCATGTCGCCTTGTCAGATCCGCAGAAGGAAGATGCTTGGGACGGACCTGTCGGCTTTATCCATCAGGTGGTTCAAGACAACTATCTGAACAACCATGAAGCACCTGAAGATATTGAATACTACATGTGTGGCCCGCCCATGATGGTGGATGCCGTAGATAGCATGCTGTATAATTTGGGTGTTGATAAGGAAATGATTGATTACGATAGTTTCTAAATCTTATTAAATCCTATTCCAAAAAAGGTTCGGATTTTCTGGACCTTTTTTGTTAGTTTATGCTATTCAGGAGAACAAGATTATGAAAACGTATTCAAAATATTTAATAGCCGCCCTTCCTCTGTGGTCGGTAGGATGTTTAGTCATATTGTTTGGCGGATGTTATGGAACGGGTGATCAGCTCTCTGAGTTTTCCTTCAATGGTAACACTATGGGGACAACCTACCACATTACCATTATCGGTGAAGCTATTAATAGCTCACAGCGTAGTACAATAGCTACAAATGTGGACAGTCTTTTGCAGGAGTTCAATCATATTGTTTCAACCTATGATGATCATAGTGAAATCTCACTTTTTAATCGCAACAAATCCATCACCCCAATACCTGTTTCTACTGCATTAAGCCACGTGGTTAAAACAGGACTTGAGTTCTGTTCAAAATCCGATGGGGCTTTCGATATTACCGTCATGCCCATTGTCAATTTCTTTGGGTTTGGTTTCGAACCCGGTGAAAATCGATTCCCAAATGTCGACGAGCTGGACGCTTGGTTGCAGTTGACGGGTTGCGATAAAATAGAGCTGGGAGATTCCAGCATAACAAAATCAGACCCACGAATTAGTATCGACCTGAGCGCAATTGCCAAGGGAGACGGCGTTGATCACGTTGCCAGTTATCTCATGTCCAATGGGTACAAAAATATTTTTGTTGAAATTGGTGGAGAGATCGTGACTCACGGAACCAATAGGCAGGGCAAGCCATGGAGGATTGGGATTGATAGACCCACATTTGGTGGAGCTCCAGGTGCAGATTTGCAACATGTCGTCCGATTAAGGGATATGGCCATAGCCTCCAGCGGGGATTATAGGAACTATCGTGAAGTCGAGGGACAACGAATTTCTCACACCATTGACCCCAGAACCGGGTCCCCCATTAGTCATAATCTGGCAGCAGTGTCCGTCATTGCCGATAAGTGCCTCGATGCAGATGGACTGGCAACCTGTGTGATGGTCCTTGGTGCTGAGCAGGGTTTGCTCTGGCTGGAAAGTTATCCTGCCGCAGAAGGGTTGCTGATTACCCGAGAACTGGATGGTTCCTTCCAGGAATATATGACCAGTGGCTTTCGAAAATATCTGGCTGATTAGTGCTTATAGTTGGTGCTGTTGAACCCACATCAGAACGAAATTCTGGATATCAGCGCGACTTTCCATCGGAATCCCTTCTTGGACCAAATATGGACCAATAGCACGCTTCAGCAGGGCTAATTCCATATTTACTGAATCAACACCATAGCCCTCTTTATCAAATGAGCAATTATCCAGCCGTCTAATGAGGGCCATTAGATATTGGCTAATCAATTCCATCTTTGAATAATTCAAATGTTCAGGGATATCTGTTTGCTGATGATAATGCTCCCAGCGTCCACAGGTAAAAAAGAGATAGGGGCAGCCATTTTCCCGAAGCACATGATGGTCGCTTAAATCGCCGACATAGCGGTTAAGCGTGGCAATGTTTTTTAATCCTGGGGGTAATTCTGTCCTTAAAATGGTATCAGCCAAACTACGGTGAGATTCAGCACCAAAGATGAACAAAAGCTCTTCCATGCCACTCAGAGGCACGTCATGTCCAACCAGATCGAGAACCAGACCCGCGTGGATGTTTCCTTTGAGCTGCGCGTTGTAGAAATTGCTTGAGCCCATATGTTCAGATAGAAATCGAGGTGGCTCTTCCGCATCAGGAAACAGAACAATAATATCTCTTTGTCTGACGACACTTTTCAACGCGTGTAGCGCATGTAGCCAGATTGCAATTGCAGCAGCATTATCATCAGCACCGGGTTGATCACCGCAGGTATCATAATGAGCAATGAGCAGGATGGGATCTAAACTTCTGTCTAAACCGGGTAAAACACCAGCCAGATTGGTATACTCCATCATTTCTACTTGATAGGGCAATTTGAATTCTTTACCTGAGTAAGGCATAAGCCCGGATTCGGCCATACGAGAAACAAGGAAATTGATCGCCCGCTGGTGACCAAGACTCCCTACATTCCGGGTTCCTGACAAAGCCAGGTTTTCCACGTCATTGAATAATCGATTCTGCATAAGACTTCTTTAATTTTTGGATGCTCTGGTCGTCATTCAGGTTCAGTGAAAAGCAGGAATGAACAAACGAGCAATAAATTATAAATATGCTAACATACGCTTAATTGTGATCGGTGCCGAACCCTCATAGTGATTATTCACATTGAGGTATACATCCATGCCTGCCTGGTCGACCATTCTGCGGATGAGTCTCGCAATTCCAGGAATTTCAGCATCCCGTGGGGCAACAATTTTATTCCAGACCTTTCCTGAGATTTTTTCGATTCCTTGACGATCGGGACCCAAGAGGCGCACGATGGCGGTGCCTTTAAAATTATCCGAATGTTTCTCATAGAGCTCCCGAATGTCGGGCATAAAATAGCCCTGACAGAAGGTATGTCCGATTCCATATTCATTAAGCAACTGAAAATACTGTGAAGTAAGAAAGTTTGGGTTGCGTATCTCAAGACATACGGGGATCGTTTTATCAATGCGACTCACAAAGGTGAGGAAGCGATCTAGAAATAATTGTGCTGAGGGCATCTTCAGCTTATTCAAATATTCAAACTGGAGACTTATTGCGCCCACTTTTGAAGACATTTCACTAATTGTATCCAAAAATGATTCATAAAGATCTGAGGATAGAAAATGTGGGTTTTCCTGAAGGGGTTCACGCTTGTTCGTTTTGTACAGATGGGTGAGACTAATGCTGTTGGGAGCCTTGATTACGAAGCGGAAATCATCAGGTACAGAATGATAATATTCTTTCACCGTATCCGCTTTTGGCAGCACAACTTTGTCAGTACCAAAAAGTGACCAGAACCACTGATCGATCTCCACTGAAGCATATTTCTGGGAATATTCCTTCAGAAAATTAGCGGGTTTTTCGGAACTGTATACCAGCCCTTCCCAGGAAGGATATTTCCAACTGCAAGTTCCAACATATTGACGGCCAGCCATGTAAAGAAATTAGTGCAAACCTGAAGGAAAAAAAGGAGTCGCTATGATGTGAAAACATTTTTCACATCATGACATCTGCGACGAGCCCACTTTTGATCGCGTTATTTTCTGGCTTTTAGCGCCAGTTAAAGATGTCCTCTGAGAACTTGGCGTGGAGGGTAAAATACAGATTATGGTATTGATAATCCAGAAATGCAAAATCAGCATCTGAATAATTTTTCAGGATATAGCCAACACCGAACTGGACATTTTTGTAAACGAGATAATCACCTTCAACAGCTAGTCCTAAGGCCCCTTCATGGGTGGGAGACGTATAGATGTAACGGGCATCCAGGATACCGCTGATTTTATTGCTCCAGGCTAGTTCACCCCTGGATTGAAAAAAGTAGGTCTGGGTGGATACATTTTCATCAAAGGCAGCATCCTCATCCAGCACGAATCGGGTTGCGAACCGTGATCCAATACCAATTCTACGGTCTACTTGATAGTATGAGTGAGCTGATATGATGTAACGATCCTGACGGATGGGGAGTGCAATATGCGTATTCCTATCGGAGACATAAGCCAGTTTTGCCAAGGCATTAATTCTATCAGAATTTTCGGGACGGAAAGCAACACCAGCCTGAAAATTATCCCTGGTCTGTGATCCTCCAAGCCCGAGCTTGAAACGATTCTCCCAATGATCTAATTTGAGAATGGCACCAAAACCGGCAAAAATACGCATGTCACCTCCAAGGGTAATTACCCTCTGCAGGCTGTTCGCATCATCACGAATTTCATATTTTCCAATCGCCTTCCACGGCATTTCCGGTAGATATTCAAATGACAATGCCATCGCCTGATGACTGGGGGTAGGAATTTCAAATGAATCCACAGTTGCCGTATTTTCCAGCGCAATATTAACGACCAAATCTTCCCTCAAATACCACTTATTCTTCAAGCCAAGACTTGCACGATTGCGTTGTTCCCCCGTGATTCCACCGATCTCATATTTACCTTCGACATCGGTATTCTCACCCAGTTTGGATCTGAATCCCAGGACACTCTGGCGGTTAACTCCCTCACCTTGGATAAAGCGATATTTCCAATACACCTCTAATTGTTCTGTTATGGGGTAAACTAATCCTACGCTGGTATTGGTGGGCTTGGTTCTATTGTTGAGACTCAGATTTTGTTCGTGTTCAAAAACAGCTTGAATTTTTTCCAGGAGCACTACGTTATACTGGGCATTCAACAGATTGGAATGATCCTCACTCAGCACGGAGTCGGCTGAGTTCAAGCGCTCTCTAGAGGCATTCTCATACCCGAATTTTAGCGTTGAAGATTCTTTTACTTTTCGCTCCACATGCAAATTGAAAACGGTTGCATTATTCGTGTTTGCAGTTCCCATACTACCTGACTGATCGTAAAATTCAGTAGTTACAATACCATATTTTCTTGAGTTGTACTTGGCATTTAGACCGTATTTTATTGAACCGCGTTCGTTCCCAGCCCCCA
This sequence comes from Fidelibacterota bacterium, assembly GCA_013202385.1. GTDB lineage: Bacteria > Fidelibacterota > UBA8477 > UBA8477 > JABMPR01 > JABMPR01. The sequence goes on along the minus strand of JABMOT010000070.1, from coordinate 8,375 downwards.
CCTGTGAGGCGTTATTGAAATCTTCCCCAACAGTTCGGAAATATCCTTTCAGATCAAGTTCCGGTATTGGTTTGAGCATCAATTCTGTGCGAAAGGCGTTGCCCACTGAAATGCTATCAACAAATTCATCTGGTTTTCTAGATTGCCCAAATTCGGCCGCAATAGTAATTTTTTCGTTCACCGGTACTTTGGCATCCAAACCATACAACATATAATTTGCAGTCGCTCTTTCTTCGGTGATAAAGGTGGAACCAACTGAGATCTTACCCTCTTCACCAAACCTGCTCAGCTGACGAATACCGCCAATCCATGAGCTTGAATTTGAGCCCTGTCGCTCGTAGGAAATCACAAAAAAGATTGGATTCCCAGCGCCATCCAGAGCAGCCACTGGTTGTTTGAACATGAGCGTTCCATCGACATAATTTATTTCATAATCAAAAAATCGAGTCAAAACTTTTGTCTCAAGAATATTTTCTGGATGATATCGATCCTTGGTCACTATTATCATTTTTTCTGAGAATCTGGTAACATTTCCATTTTTCAAATAATAGAAACCACTTATGCCTTCCCCGCGAATCTCTTCCTGCTCCATGGAGCGATCAGTTACAGTGCCAAATAATTGGAGCTGGTGATTCTTGTATAAATAGCTACCCAAAACGCCATTAAAGGTACGGTTGTAGGCTGTAAATTCATTCTCAGTCAAATTGGTGTTATAATCACCAAGGAGCAGAAAGGACTCATTCTGTTCCAACTTTGCATAAAATTTTGATCTGGACTGTGCATCATAGCTTATGGTGCTGGCATCGCCGAAGAGTGGGTATTGTTCCTGGGGGTCAACATCTACAAACAATTGATCCAACGCGCCCCTATCCGTATCCAGGGACGCTGTCAGGCGAACACCAGGCTTCAGACTCCCTTTTGCATAGAAGGCCGTGCGCCCTCCAAGTAGGAGATTGTCACCAAGATTTGTATTGTTCTCATTAATGATGCCAAAATGGGGCAAAGCTTCTGGGTCCTGATCAGCATATTTTGTAGAGAGAGCACTGCTAAAAGCACCAACCAGGATAAGTGGTTCTTCTGGAATGGTGTAGTTCAGGGTGAACTTCTCATTGTAGCCATGAGATTCTAGCTCCAACTGGGCTCGCTCGCTGGCTTCATTAGGTGCCTGGAGCTCTACAGTGAGGAATCCTTCCACCACAGGTATCTGATGTCCAAATATCTTAGGATCGATATCCTCATTGAGTATGGTGCCCAGGGTCGCTATCACTGTGGCATTGCTGATATCATGCAGGCGATAGCCCCATTCATCCAGAAGCTCAAATTTGTAAGCACCTGTACTTCTACCGTCGGCTGGCAACATAAAATCCCCGGATACGTTTTTAAATTGCTGTAGCGGACCCAGTACATGGATCATTTTCTCTGCAGTGAAGACTCGATTCCCAGAGCCTAACGCTTCTACTTTGATAGTGATGGGACCTGAAGGAACTTTTACATTGAGAAAATCCAAAATTCCATCTATTCTGATAATGTCTGTGGCAACTTCATTACTATTGATATAAAGTTTTGCCTGAGAGCCTGCCTTTCCAGCAATGGTAACGGAAATATGATTCAATTTGCTGATGGCGTTATCTTTTGGTTCAAGCATGATGACCTGGGCAAATAGCGCCGTTGATAGTAGCAAACCAGCAAAAATGGAAAACAGTCTATTCATTGCCAGCTCCCGTTTCAACAAAGTTCACTTTCAACTCTTTCTCAATATTGCTTGATAGAGCTAATCCATCCTTAAACAGTTGAATACTCATAAACAGATCTCTCACACCATGAACGCCTTCTGGCGCATTTATATGAACGGATGGTGTTACCTCGATTGCGTTGTTGTGGATTGACATACCCCAGCTTTTTAAGGTTCCTGCAACATCAACATACTCTAAATCATTAGGGAGAGCCAGCGTAATTGCCATTGAATCTGCGCCTGCATAAGCCGGGAAGCTCATGTTTAATAATATGGTTGAGGCTTGATTAGCTGGAATAGTCAAGGCGGAATCTGGAGACATGCTGGATAAAGCATCGACTGGGATAACGATTTTTTGTTTTAGCGATTCTTTGATGATGTCAAGTTCCAGCAATGCGGCTTCACCCACTTCAGCATTCACCAAAACTTCGACTCTGCGATTTGTTGCCCTGCCGAGCCAGGTTTCGTTGTCGCCGGCTGGATAGTGTGGACCCAGGCCATGGGTGTGAATATTTTCAGGATTGAGCGTATAATTCTCCAACAGGAAGTTCTTCACGCTGGTGGCGCGCCAATCAGAGAGCAGCATGTTAAATTCAAGACTACCACGATTATCGGTAAACCCTTCAATAACGATCTCAATATCTGGTTGCCATGCAAGGAAATCTCCAAGTTTGCGTAGACTTGGATAGGCGGAAGGTTTCAAATCTGCAGACCCTACATCAAACTGGGTGCCTTCGAGCACCATGTTAAAAGACAGGGTTTCTACCAATGTAGATATTCTTGTTTCCAGACTATCAGTCACAATAGTATTACCATCTTCATCAACCATTTCGAGATACGCCGAAACCACGCCTGAATTCTCAATAAGTTCAAAATCATCAGGCTTCATGGAAACGTCAAATTTATTGTGTTCTTTTGTGCTCCAATCACCAAAACTCCAGGCGTCCGACATTCCTGAGTGAGCGATAGGTTCCATTGCAATCGAATCCAATCGAGCTGTAGCAGGTTTGTATATAAAACCAGGTGGTAAGGACTGATGGAAACGAATATCGTGGATGGGAATTTCACCTGTATACTTGATATCGTACATAAACTCGAGTTGGCTGAATTCTGAATCGTCTTCCTGCGCATTAAAGAAGACGAGTTCAACACGACGATTCAAAGCACGTCCTTCAGGGGTTTGGCCGTCAGCCAGCGGTAATGAAGAACCTTGTCCAGTCGCCGTGATACGGTTTTCACTGATTCCCATGGTGCCAATTAGATAATTTCGAATGGCCTGGGCACGTGCCACTGACAGTGCTTGATTGTCGGCAAAGGCACTTCCTGGTGTAACGGCGAGATGATCGGTATGTCCAACAATATCTAAGTTTATCTGGGTCTGCCACTTCATCAGATCACCGATATTTTTCAGTTCGCCAAAGATTTCGCTTTGCAGGGTTGCTGATCCGGAGACAAAACCGATACGAATGAGCATGCTCCATGGTTTATACACCAGGAGCCTAAATTCTTCAGTGAGCATCTCGGTCCGCATTTCTAGAGTTGCCTCTTTGCTCAGGACACTGAACAGCTCTAACATCTCTAAAGGAATATCGATATTCACACTATCACCGGAAAAGAGTGTTAGATCCCATCGATTTTCTAGAGTTGCAATAGAATCGGTTGTCGTGTCTGGGGTAAATAATTTTGCATAACTGGGTAGACTGCGTACGTCGATATTTAAATGCATGTCACCAAGACCGGTACGTGGGAAGATGAAATATCCAAGACTATCATTGAGAACCAAACTGGAGTCATTTAACACTATTACTACATTACTTTGTGTTTCTTCACCTGGATCGCGAATACCATTTCTATTTAAGTCATAGAAAACAGTTCCTGTGACCTTTGCTGGTGTCGAGATCTCCTCAAGTGCGAAGTTAGATTTAGCGATACCTGCTGCAGGTACGCGAACGATTTTGCTCTGGGTGTCACCAAGATAATCTGGTGAATCCATAATGATCCGGCTTAGGGGTGGCAATGTGCTCTCATTGACACGAATAACATGCATGCCAGCCTCAACATCGGGTACGCTGTACTTCCCAAAGTCATCGGTCAATATTCTGGCACCATTTTCCGTGATCAGCTCAACATTCTTGGCTGTTCTTTCAGCTTCATCATGTATGCCATTCCCATTTAGATCGTAAAAGACCTTACCAATGATAAGACCACGGTCACTAAAGAGACCGGGTTTCACAATAACATCTGCAGTAGCCAAATTGGAAATAACAGGGAAGCCAAGGAGTGTGTGACCACGAGCCATAACTTCATTGGTATTGTTACCTTGACGGCTATTCATACCGGCGATAATGCGGTATTTCAGCTCAAAAGTCTCGCCTGGCAGAAGCGTGTCACTAATAAGCCATGACATGCCCAGACGCTTGCCAGCTGCTTCCTGGATGACAGGATCACCATTTTTGAATTGGTTCCAATAGCTACTGTTTCTACGGTATTTGAATCCGTAGGGTAAAACATCCTCGATAACGAAATCGTGAACGAAATCATCCGTGCTGGTATTGGTCAGCTTGACGGTATAGGTGATAACGTCGCCAACCTCAATCACCTTACGATTACTCTGCTTGGTTACCTTGAGGAAGGGGAAGATGATCTTCGTTTTAGCTTTTGTAGCTGGATTTCTATTACTCCAGGTGCTGTCAATACGGCTTGAAACAAGGACGCGGTTTTCAATCCATCCGAGACCTGCATCAATTGTAATCTTCGCATCAAACTCAACGTGAAGGGAATCGCCACTTTGAATGTCGCTACGGCTGAATCTCATTTGATTTGAGATCGGATCCAATCCTTCATAAGTGGTATTCGCGTCGATTTGCAGTGATGCTTCAATCAGATCTAAACCGGTAGGTAGATAGTCGATAACATATACAGAATCATTGAAATTGATTCCTTGCGTACCATAATTAACGATATAGTGAAGTGTATCACCCACAGCCGCTTCGATTTTATCTACTTTTTTATTTACATAGAAAGGCGAAGCTCTGAGTGTGATGTTGGCATTTACTACATAAAGACCAGGCGTTGAGAGGTTCACATCGAGTGCACCGTCACTATAAGAACTAAAACCATTGTAAACGACTTCAACTGTGTATAAACCCGGTGAGAGGTTCGTGAAGAAGTATTGGCCTGATGCATCCGTATAAGAAGAATCAACCATATGATGGGTCGCGTTCTTGCCCAGAGTAGACAGGGAATCCAATTCACCATTCACAATAACCAGGATGCTATCCTCAGGAATAGGTTGACCCGTGATTTCATCATAGATCCACCCAGATACTGAATTGAGGTTCGTCACCAGCGAACCTTGGTTCGGAGAAGCGATGGCAATTTCCTGTACGGTTTCAATAGCTACACCGTTTGGTCCGATCAGCGTATAGACGATTTGGTAAAGGTCATCTCGATAAATTGGTATAAGATAATAACCTTCCGCATCAGTACTGTCGTGTGCTACATATTCACCTGTGGCCGCATACCTTAACTCAACTCTTACATCTGGTTCCGGATAACCTGCATAATTGTAAATACTACCATCAAAGGCTCCAATTATGAACACCACTTGAGTTGTGTCATCAGCATAGTCAGTTGCTGAATAGATTGCTCTGGCCCAAGGTATTGCTGTTACAGATTCGGAGATAACTGTATCAGATACCAGTGTACTAAAAGCCACTCCACCAACTGTTGAGGTCGTAGCAACTGAATCAGGAATAGTCCCATCATCAGAGTAGAAGTTCACATCGATGCCATCTGGGACAGGATTACCAAGGAATGAGTAAACATGAGCAGCCAGTGTAGAGAATGATGATCCATTACCAAGAATCTGTCTCGGCTCTGCGTCTAGCACCAGGCTCATAGGCAGAATATTCGTCGTAATGGCTTCAGCAGGAATATTATCGGTTTGATCGGAGACTAGCCAGGCGCGATTACCAACCTGGGCACCATCTTCCAAAAATTCCTCAACTGTGGTCTCAATAGTAAACCGTTCAACTTGTTCAACATTGAGTGCACCGATAGTCCATGAAAGTGAGTGTGAGACGGCATCATAGATGTAATCTCCAGTAGCAGAAATGAAAGTAACTCGAGCATCGAGTGTATCAAGAATGCTAACACCACTGGCGTGGTCGGTACCATAGTTTGCGATATCCAGCTGATAATTAATCGTATCACCAGGAAAGACCTCGAGATCCGCTGTTTTGGTAAACTGAAACTCGGGACTCGCCACAACAATAGCTAACCATGTTGCAGAGGCCTGCAAAATATTTTCAGCGTATATGTAGGCTGTGTTCGGTAATTCCATTCCGTTGGGAAGTGGATAATTTACCGAGACATCTACTGTAAACTGATTTGCAGGGTTACTCACAGAATTGATCTTATTTAGTGATCTGGTTTTCGTACCGTTGATTTTGCCAGGGGCACCATCATCAGGCTGAACAGGATCTAGATCACCAACATACCATGTAACTGAATGACTGGTTGAATCATAAACACCGCTATTAGATGCAGCTAGGAAACTGACTTCTTCAGGTAGTGAGTCCACAACCACAACATTGGTTGCTGTTGTATCTCCTACGTTGACAAAAGACAGGTCATAACGGATTAATTCACCGGCCAGGATATAAGTTGTATCGCCTATCAGTTCAATGTTCATGTGTGGAGCACGAACCGTAAGCGTTTGTAAGGCCACAGCTTCTGCCCCTTGTTCGCAAGTGAGGAATCCACCATTGGTGACCAGAGTCGAGTGGTTGATATCATCACGCACTTTTGCCGTAACATAAACTACCCCTGAATCTCCAGGAGCCAGATCAACCAGGTTCCAAGAAATAATACCCGTTTCAGGATTGTATATGTGTGCAGGACTCGCGTTGATGTACTCTACTTGAACTGAGAGTGTATCGTACAGCACAACGGCTGTTCCAATCTCAGTGCCCTCATTGTGATAGTTCAGTGTATAAGATATTGTGTCCCCAGCCATTGCCACAGAGGTTCCGCTGATATCCAGGAATAATCCAGGGGCAGACTGAACTTCTGAAATGGTCGTAGATTGGGTAGCACTACCTTCTACACAGGTCAGGTAAGCAGTGTTTTCAATTATGGTACCATCGACAATCGGATAATCAACATATGTGACTAGCTCCAGTGTGTCTGAAGTACTTGAGGCCAACTCACCTACATTCCAAAGCAGGATACGGGTTGTCTCATCATAACTAAAATCGTGGGTGGTTGAGCCAAAGACCAAATGATCTGGAAGGGTATCTGTCAAGACCACATCGTGGGCCATTGAATTACCAGTATTACTCATTATAAAGGTGTATACCAGTGAATCCCCTGCCAGGACAGATGAAGAGGATAATTTCTCTAATACCAATTCTGGGAAAGCTGCTAAAGTAACAGTATGATCACTGTAACTGCGACCAGCATTGGCAGTATTAATCCAGGCTCTGTTTGTAATTTGTGGTCTGGCTTTTAATAGTGAACCGACCACGGTTGTAACGTTCAGGGTTTTTGTATTTCCAACATTCAGCGTACCCAGATTCCAGGTAATGACGCCATTATGTAAAATAGCGTCGTGGGAAGCCGATATAAACTGAAGGGGTTCTGGAAGTGTATCCTGCACACTAACATCATGTACTGGGTTGGGAGAGGTGTTATCAATCGTGATAACAAAGTTCACCGTATCTCCAAACGCATACTCCCCAGCTGCAGCCCACTTGTCAATGGTCTGAATCCAGGGGTTTGCCAGAGTGGTGACTGAAGCCTCGTTTGAAACACCTTGATCGTTTACAACGGTCGCAGTGTTAACCAGATTCATATTATTTGGCATGGTCTCAGCTACGATCAGATCCAGTAAAATCCAGATTGTCTCTTCTGGAATAAGATCATTTATAGACCAGGTCACAATTCCGTCCACTAGAATTCCTGAATGAGATGCATTAGCAAAAATGACATGCTCAGGTAGTACATCAGATACGATAGTACCTATTGATGTCACATTACCTCTATTCGCCACCTTGATTTGATAGTGGAGCGTATCTCCAATTGAGGAAATAGCTTCCGTAACAGTCTTGGCCAGGAATAGATCAGAAAACTCTCCGATAGTCACATTTACAGTTTCACTGGACAATTCAATACCATCCCGAATCTGAACCCAGGCAATATTTGAAATCACCTCTTCGGCAGGAAGATTTGAATCTACACTAACTTCAAGCTCATATACTAAAGATTGACCTGCAGCGATACCTGCTGCGTCCCATCGAATAATATGACCTGAAACTTCAGCTTCAGGCGAGCTCGTGATGACCTCAAAACCGGCATCAAGTGTATCTGTGATAGTAAATGGACCTGTGGGAATATTACCCGTATTTGAAACCGTGATTGTATAGGTCAAACTCTCGCCAGGTGCAACGACTGTTGCACTTGCAGCTTTGGAGATTGCCAGTTGATACCCCCCCGATACGATCGTTGTGATCGTATTGGAGCTTCCAACAAAGGTTGTCTCACTAGCATCCTGATGGGATGATTGAGCAACATTTGTGATCTCGGTACCAACTGGAACCTGACCAAATGCCACGGCTCCCATGAGGGAGACTAAGGCGAG
>JABMOT010000069.1 GCA_013202385.1 Fidelibacterota bacterium | reverse complement strand
TAATAAGCTTCGACCCCATGCCACGCAAGAAAGTTTATAAGTAAAATTACAACAAATGTCACCATATCCAAAGTGCCTGAATTTATTAAGATTACCGCCCATACTCCAAGCAGTATCACCTTAAAAAAGAAGCCAATTATATTAATTTTTTGGAGCTGTTGAGCACCGTACTTTTTATTTCCCCCTGCCCAAACTAAAAGAATTGCGCTAATCAGAATGGGAAGTATGGCACCGGCAATGAGTGACATGATCAACTCTGTTTTACCTGTGAAAATGAATCCAAAAATCACAAGCCCGTTTGAGAGGACGGCAGCAAGTCCCATAACCTGCCATGGTTTCATTTATTGTCATCTTTCGTGTAAATGCTTTTGTACAACTCGTACATTCCAATGACCAGTCCTAGAAGTGCTCCGATGAGAATACCATATTGATGCCAGTTAAATTTTTGGTCAAGGTAGTAGCCGACGGCACCCAGTCCAAGCACACTGCCAGTCATAGTGGAAGCGGCAGCCATAAATTTACCCTCGCCGCCAGAGCTCAATACGGATTATACTCCTTCATTCAGGGCATCGAATTCGCCCTCTGATGATTGTTCTGGAACCATTGAGCTTCGACCATGAAAAACAGCTCCATCCTCGATAATTAGCCTGGTTGCAATCACATCACCTTTGAGTCGTCCAGCCTTGCCTAGCGCTACCTTACCGTTAACCTCAATGTTTCCACCGACGATGCCACCGATAATTGCATAATCCCCCTTTATACCCCCCTTTACCACACCAGATTCTGATACAGTAACAAAGCCAGTTGCAACGATACTCCCGTCGACGGTCCCGTTAATATGGGCGGATCCATTGATCTCCATATCGCCAGAAATATGGGTTCCACGCCCTACTATAGTTTCAATACGATGAATACGATTAGCCATTGTCATCTTTCTCTTCTCCCTCAGGAGAGGTTTCATCTTGTAGCTCAGTAATAAAAGTCACAGGATCCAGAGGTACACCATTATGCCAGATTTCAAAATGAAGATGGGCACCATCTGAGATTCCGGTGTTTCCCATGATTGCAATCGGTTCAGCACGATCAACAACTTGTCGTTGACTCACTAAATTTTGTTCATTGTGTCCATAGACAGTCATATAGCCGTTTCCATGGTCAATAATTATGGTATTCCCAAATCGGTATGTCCAATCAGAAAAGATCACATATCCACGACCTGCAGCCTTTACAACACGATCCTGAATCGAGGAAAGATCTATCCCAAGATGATCCTGACTGAAAAGTCCTTCGCGCACACGGAAACCAGCATTGAGAAATCCCTTGATAGGTAAATAAGTTGGCAAATCATCCAACAAACCCATCGTCTCGAAAGGTGATATCTCCCAATTTTCGTCTATGACCTTTGATGTATCGCCGTCTTCTCCAGAATAATCGTAATGATCTCCCAGGGTACTCTCGATAAAATGATTTATTTCTTGAATCCGTTTGGAATTTTTCAGCAAACCAGTCACTTTTTGCCGCTCGCTTAGGAGGTAATCATTCTCTTTTTTAATGGATTTGAATTCTAGCGCCTTGGGTAAATAATAGGTGGAAAAGAGGATTATGGTGCTGAGTAAAACTAAAGCCAGCAGTTTGAGAAGATTAACTGTCCTGGCTGTGATCGAAATCGATTTACCATTCGCATCGTTATCGGGGAGAATGAGAATTGTATATTTTTTTTGTTTCATGGATTCCTTAATACAGACACGTGGAAATTATTAAGCTGGCTATGACTTTAATGATTCGAAGAGATCAAGCAAGCGCTCAAGGTCTTCATCCCCAAAATATTCTACCTCTATAACGCCCTTCTTCTTACCGGCTTTTATCTGGACTCGCGTACCAAGAACTGTCATGAGCGCTTCCTCGCTGCGCGTGATAAAAACCGTTTTTTTTGTGAGTGGTGGAGCCTTTTTGGGAGGCGCCAGAGATTTTTGTTTAAGTTTTTTAACAAAATTTTCAGTCTCACGGACACTCATCTCATTGCGTCTGATCTGTTGAAAAGCATTTACCATTTCTTTTTCAGAATCTAAACCCAGTAAAGCCCTGGCATGACCAGCAGAAATCACCAAATTTTTAAGAGCGGTTTTGATCTCAGAGGGCAACTTCAGAAGACGCATTGAATTGGTCACAGCGGCTCGACTTTTGCCAATATTCCCTGCTATTTCTTCATGAGACAGATCATATTTATCAGCCAAGAGGGCATAGGCTTCGGCTTCTTCGAGTGGATTCAGATTATCACGTTGTAAATTCTCAATCAGTGCCAGCTCCATCATATCGACATCTGAATCTACTTTGAGAATGTGAATTGGAATACTCGCCAGCCCCAACTCCTGGCAGGCTCGCAGTCTTCGTTCTCCTGCAATCAATTCGTATTCCCCATTAACTTCCCGCACAGTAACTGGCTGAATCAAGCCCTTTGATTTAATCGAGGCTTTGAGATCGTGAAATGCACTAAGGGCTTTTTCCGAGCTAAAATCCTTACGGGGCTGGAAAGGGTTAGACCGTATTTGATTGGGAGCAACGCTTAAAAGAGCAGACGACTGATCATGGGGAGATCCCAAAGAATCCAATATTGCCTCCAAGCCTCTACCTAATCTTTTTGGTTTTTCAGGCACTTTCCAGGACCTCTTCTACCAGACTCATATAATTGGCAGCACCCACCGAATTTGCATCATAGAGCATAATAGGCTTGCCATGGCTGGGTGATTCACTGAGACGCACATTTCTATAAATGTAGGTCTTGTAGACACGTTCCTTAAAATAACTTTTTACTTCATCCACGACCTGCTTACTCAAATTTAAACGACTATCATACATTGTCATTAGCACGCCTTCAATAACGAGGGCTTTGTTAATGGTCTTCTGGACCCGCCTGACCGTATTGAGGAGCTGTCCCAAACCCTCCAGTGCATAATATTCGCACTGTATCGGTATTAATATTGAGTGGGCGGCAGTGAGTGCATTTAAGGTCAGTAATCCCAGGGATGGTGGACAATCAATAATGATAAAATCATAGTTATCTTCAATTTCCGCCACTGCTTCTTTCAGGATTCGTTCGCGGGCAATTGCAGAAACGAGTTCAACCTCAGCACCAACAAGAGAGGGACTGGAAGGGGCAATATCGAGAAAAGGGAGTTCGTTTTTTTGCACTATTTCTTGAATCGTTGCATGCCCCAATAAAACCTGATAAATACTTTGTCCATCTACCCGGACAGGATGACCCAATCCAGCTGTGGAATTTGCCTGGGGATCCAAATCAATCAGCAAGGTCTTTTTTTCAGTCACAGCCAATCCCGCAGCCAAATTGACTGAAGTTGTGGTCTTTCCCACACCCCCCTTTTGATTAACGATGGCGATTATTTTTGCCATAAAATATTGTTTTTTAAAGACCTTTTTTAAATCTATTCAATTTGCGAATATAGTTCGTCATGTTACCAAATACAACTTGTAGCTTTTTTCCCTGTATAGTCTTACGCATTAACCGATTTCTTGTTGAATCGAACCAATTCCGGCACGGATACGGCTATCAGAATGATCATTGCCCCGAGCATGCTTGATTTCGATAACACCTCACCCAAAACCAGCCAACCCCAGATACTTGCCAATATTGGTATCAGGAAAGTGGTGTAACTCATTTTCACTACCGTCACGCTATTCAATAGCCAAAAATATAGAGTGAACCCTATGGCAGAACCAACAATAGCCAAGTACGCTGTGGCTCCAACCGCGAGAACGTTCAGGTGCATGGTTTGCCAGGGATCGTTAAATATTCCGACAGTAACAAGTAAGCTGGCACCTATGAACATGGCCGATGCGTTGGCGGCAACTGGGTCCAAACTGCCACCCTGTTTCTTATACAGAACATTTGGATAGGCAGCTGCCAGTACCGAGAACATAATCATGGTCATCCCTTTGGCGGTTTCCGTATCGAAGGACTCCCCCTGGATATCAAAAATGAAAAAAGTCCCGAGGAGGGCTCCCCCCAGACTAAAAAGATTCCAGGCATTGATCTTTTCATTCTCCAACATACGATGGGCGAATACAGCTATCATCACCGGCAGGGTTGCCCATAAAATCGACGTGATATTACTGTTAACGAATTGCATACCCCAATAAGTAAGTCCGTAGCCAAAAAAGAAATTCCCGAAGCCTAAAGCTAAAATTACTTTTCGGTCCCTCCTTTTTGGAAATATTGCCTTTCCTCGAATCTTCTGGTAAGCTACGAGCAGCAATCCCGCTATAAAAAAACGGGCCGCCGCCATCATAAACGGCGTATCGCCTACACTGACTTTTATGGCCATCCAGGTACTACTCCAGATCAAAATCAAAGAGAAGTAGGCGATTGGAATTTTGAGCTGATTTTTTTTCACGCGGAGAAATTAGCTTAGAACCATGTGCAGACTATTGAATTGTTTAAGCCTGAGACATTAATCTCTTTATCCTGATAACAAGAACCGTGCTTTTCAAATTTGGGAATATTTGATAAGAAATATGGGATACGCGCACCATTTATTAAGACCAGCATGTCCGCTTCCATCCCTAGCGAGAGAATATTTTATCATTCTCCTGTCTATTTTCTAAAATATGAGCAGAATTACCCTGTTTTTGTCGTCCTCTTTCCAGACTAGCCCTGCCAAGGGTTTGTTCAAGGCGACTTGTATTAGTTGCTAATATCAACATGTTATAATGTTGATTGTACATACTATACGCCTTTTATAAAGATCACTCAAACTGGCACAAGGTTAGCAAACCTATATTTTGGAATATAGAATAAATGACTGCCTCAGATATCCAAACCCGCCTTACTGACAAAACCAGACCCGTCTATGCTATCGGAGTGGCTGCAGCGCTGATTGGCGTTTCGGTCCACACTTTACGGCTGTATGAAAATGAAGGTCTTATCATTCCGCGCCGGACAAAAAGTCAACACAGACTTTATTCCCGGGTAGATATCGAGAGGCTGCAATGCATCCGGGTGATGATTGAAGATCGCGGTTTTAACTTGGCTGGGATCAAAGCGATGATGTCAATGGCTCCCTGTTGGGATATCAAAGGTTGCGATGAAGCCGATCGTAAAAATTGCGATGCCTATAATTCCGCATTGGAGCCCTGTTGGGTTGTTAAGGCGGAGGACACAAGCTGTTATGATCAAAACTGTGCTGACTGTCAGGTATATATTGAAGTTACCACCTGCCACAATATGAAATCCTTTATTAAAGAACATTGGAAGACCACATGAGTAATACAATGAACCGTCGAGATTTTATAAAAATCGCCAGCATTGGCGCTGGTGGTGTAGCCTTCGCTACCCCGCTCTTTGATTTCTCAAAAGGAGAAATTCTCGCACCAGATGTAATCCCGGGTATGTATGCAAAGCGAACACCTACCTATTGCGAAATTTGTTTTTGGAAATGTGCCGGTTGGGTGCATACCAATGACAAGGGCAATATCTGGAAAGTCACTGGGCATGAAGACGATCCCCACTCAAATGGACGACTTTGTCCCCGTGGTACAGGCGGTGTTGGCATGTATAACGATGAGGATAGACTGAAGACTCCCCTTATCCGTACAGGAGAGAGAGGAAACCAGACTTTTAGAGAAGCCTCCTGGGATGAGGCGTTTACATACATCGCTGACGGACTGAAAAAAATTGCTGCAGAACATGGTCCTGAATGTGTGGCATTGTTTTCCCACGGTTCTGGCGGTCATTATTTTGGTGATCTAATAAAAGCATATGGCTCTTCCAATATTGCAGCTCCTTCATATGCTCAGTGCCGTGGTCCCCGGGAAGTTGGTTTTATCGCCACTTATGGTGAAGGTGTTGAGTCGCCTGAACGTGTTGATATTAGGGACACACGCTGTCTTGTGCTGATTGGCTCGCATTTTGGCGAAAACATGCACAATGGACCTGTTCAGGAAATAGCCCAGGCAACAGAAAAGGGTGCGACCATAATCACCGTTGACCCCCGTTTTTCAACGGTAGCCAGTAAATCAAAATTCTGGCTACCCATCAAGCCAGCCACTGACATGGCGCTGCTCCTTGCCTGGATACATGTGCTCATTTATGAAGATTTATACGATAAAGAATATATTGAAAAATACGCCTTCGGTTTTGAGGAACTCAAAGCGCATGTTGCCCAGATGACTCCTGAATGGGCCTATGGAATTACAACTATCAAACCAGAAGTCATCCGTCAAACAGCCCGCGAAATGGCCAATGCCAGCCCCCGGGTTATTGTCCATCCCGGCCGACACGTAACCTGGTATGGAGATGATACCCAACGCCTGAGAACCGTCGCTATGCTGAACGCTCTGTTGGGTTCCTGGGGTCGTCGTGGTGGTTATTACTACCCAGAGCAGGTTGACTTTAAATCATACCCCCACCCTCCGTTCCCAACCCCAAAACGAACCTGGAAAGATGCCTATCCTGGAAAATTCAAATTGGCCGGTCTGGCTCTTGCTTCGGGAATCTGCGATGCTACCGTACCAACAACAGAAAGAGATTGTTCCTTCAAAGGCTGGATAGTGAACGGCACAAACCTGATACACACGTTACCAAACCAGGCTAATACATTGAAAGCTATTCAAGCATTGGAGCTCATGGTTGTGATTGATACCATGCCAATGGAAATCACTGGTTATGCCGATGTAATTTTACCTGAATGTACTTATCTGGAGCGCTACGATGACATTCGTGTCAGCAAGCACCGTGAGCCTACCATAGCCCTACGCATGCCGGCCGCCAAGCCAAAATGGAATACCAAACCTGCCTGGTGGATGGCCAAGGGCATTGCAGATAAAATGGATCTGGGTCACTATTTCCCCTGGAAAAACATCGAGGAAAAACTTGAGTGGGAATTGAAACAGGTCGGGACATCACTTGAAGAAATGCAACGTATTGGCGTGAAAAAATATAAACGCCAATTTGATGATCTATATCCCATGCAAAATCTGGAAGACTTCGAATTCAACACCAATACAGGCAAGATTGAACTTTTTTCAACTGCCATGGAGGACGAGGGCTATGACCCGCTCCCAAATTACACTGCGCATGAAGAGCCACCAGATGGTTATTACAGACTTATTTATGGGCGAGCACCCATGCACACCTTCAGCCGTACTGCAAACAATCCCAACCTGACAGACCTCATGGATGAAAACAGTGTCTGGGTAAATCCTAAAATTGCTAAGGAATGGGGTCTAAAAAATGATCAATATCTCTGGTTGGAAAACCAGGATGGCATTGTAAGCAAAACGCCCATCAAGGTTCGAGTAACAGAGCGGATTAGATTTGACAGTGTTTACATGGTTCACGGCTTTGGCCACACAAATAATAAGCTGAGCAGAGCCTATGGCAAAGGAGCCAGTGATGCGGATTTAATCACTCGTGTCCATGTGGATCCGGTAATGGGTGGAACCGGCATGCGAGGTAATTTTGTCACCTTCCGCTTTAAAGCCGGAGAGGAGGTGTCCTCATGAGATATGCAATGGCTGTGGACACCTTGAAATGTGTAGGCTGTACTGATTGTGTGGTTGCGTGTCAGACTGAAAACGATGTTCCCATGGGGCATTGCCGGGATTGGATCGTGGAAAAGACAACGGGAACATACCCCCAGCTACAGCTTGAAATTCGCTCGGAACGTTGTAATCATTGTGCAAACGCCCCCTGCGTGAGGACCTGTCCCACAGAGGCTAGCCATTATGCCGCTGGCGGAATTGTGCTCGTCGAGGAAAGTGAATGTATCGGTTGTAAAGCATGCATTACATCCTGTCCCTACGATGCTCGCTTCATTCACCCTGAAGGCTACGTTGATAAATGTACCTTCTGCGTCCAGCGTGTTGAAAAGGGTCAAAAGCCCGCCTGTGTATCTGTTTGTCCCACACATGCAATGATTTTTGGCGATCTGGATGATCCCAATAGTAGCATTTCAAAAGCAATGGCAACTCGGAAATGGAAATCGCTTATTCCTGAGGCCGGCACTGATCCTAAAGTATTCTACTTGATATAGAGGTTATGATGATTGAAGAAATAATTACCAGCGGACGGATGAATCCTGAAATTGACCCCGTGTTGCACGTCTGGGGTTGGGAAATCCCATTTTATCTGTTTCTCGGAGGACTCTCGGCGGGAATTCTGATTTTCTCCGCATATTTCACGTTGAGAAATCGACAAGATGAGTTACCAATCGCAGTTAAGTGGATGCCTATTGCAGTACCATTTCTTATTGGCATTGGTCTGATCTCCCTATTACTCGATTTATCCCACGTTCTTTACGCCTGGCAGCTTTTTACAAATATTCGCTGGGAATCACCCATGTCCTGGGGCGCCTGGACCCTGATGCTAATCACCCCCCTCTCCATAATCTGGGTCGCAACCTGGATGGAGGATATCTTTCCCAACTGGGATTGGAAATTTGAAGAAGCCAAAACGGCGGTCAACTGGCTAAAATCGCAGCGTCGACTCCTGGCTCAGGTCCTGATTCTACTTTCAATTATTCTGGGAATGTACACAGGCATCCTATTATCAGCATTTAACGCCAGACCTTTTTGGAATACCAGCATCCTGGGACCGCTTTTTCTCACCTCCGGTCTGTCTGCCAGTGCAGCTCTCATCTCGTTCTTCTCTCGAACGGAAGTAGAAAAACGCTTGTTCACCCGCATTGATATCATTTTAATCGGAATCGAGCTGTTTATGATCATCCATCTTTTTATGGGTCATCTGGCTGGAACTCAGGTTCACATTCAGGCTGCTAAAATGTTCCTCGGCGGAGCCTATACGGTATCATTCTGGGTTTTCGTTGTGGGTCTAGGATTGATCCTGCCTGTTATTTTAGAGATACTTGAACTCAAACATAAATTTATACCTGCAATCGTTCCCGTCGTTCTCATCGTAGCGGGAAATCTTATGCTTCGATTTATTGTGGTCAATGCAGGGCAGGCAAGCCGTTGGTTGTATTAGAAAATAGAAAATAGTTGAATAAGGGGTATTGGAAATGAAAACTAGTTATATGAATCCCTATCTGGCAGGAGTGCTGTTGGGATTGGTGCTCCTCATGGCATTCTTTTTCTCCGGAAGAGGTTTGGGGGCCAGTGGCGCAGTAAAAAGTGTCATGGTGGCTGCTGTTGATATTGTCGCACCTGAACACACTGCAAACTCTCACTTCTATAGCAAATATGTTGGCGAGGGTAAAGAACCCATGGAAGCCTGGTTGGTTTTTGAAATGATGGGTGTCCTGGTCGGTGGCTTTCTGTCCGGCGCCTTCTCTGGTCGCTTAAACTGGAGAATAGAACATTTTCCGGGGATCACTGCCAAACGACGATTGGTCTTTGCTGGTATGGGTGGAATATTATTTGGATTTGGATCACAACTTGGCCGTGGATGCACAAGTGGTTCAGCACTGACCGGTATGGCAAGCCTCTCTGTGGCTGGGTTTGTTTCCATGATGGCAATATTCGGAACTGCCTTTGCCCTGGCATTCTTCGTTAGAAAAAACTGGATTTAGGAGACGATCATGGGACCTCTCATACCTCAAGAAATTATTGGCGCTGACTGGAATTTGTTCATCGCCTTCGTAATCGGAATTGGATTTGGTTTTGTTCTTGAACAAGCTGGATTCTCATCAAGCCGTAAATTGGCGGGCATGTTTTACGGTTATGATACCGTAGTCCTGAAAGTGTTTTTTACTGGAGCAATCACTGCCATGCTGGGGTTGCTATTCTTTAGCCTGTTCGGCTGGATTGATCTCAATTTGATTTATGTGAATCCAACCTTTCTGGGTAGCGCTATCGTAGGTGGTATAATAATGGGTGCAGGATTTATTGTTGGCGGATTTTGTCCAGGGACCAGTTTCAGCGCAGCAGCAATTGGCAAAATCGATGGCATGGTTTTCATCGGTGGGCTCTTTATCGGCGTATTCTTTTTTGCTGAAGGCTATCCTTTGATCGAAGATTTTTACATGTCGGGCTCCATGGGACCCATAAAGGTTTCGGAAGTCCTGGGAATTTCAGGGGGTGTTGTGACTCTTTTAATCATCATCGCAGCCCTTATTATGTTCAAGCTGGGTGAACTGGCTGAAAAAAGATGGCCAAGAGCGGAGTATTAATCATGAACTTGAGAAACATAATATTTATTGCTTTAGTTTTACTCGGCGTGGTAATCGCCATGGTGCCTGAAAACACAACAAAACCTTATAAACTGACTGCTGAGCAAATGCTCATTGAGGTCCAGGGTGCTGCTGAGATGGTCATAGCTGATGATGTTGCTCATTGGCTGATATCAAAAGATCCCAGTCTTCAACTGATAGATGTTCGCACGCCTGATGAATATCAAAAATTCCACCTTGAAGGATCATTGAATATTCCATTATCCACGATTTTAAGCAGTGAAAATAGGGATTATGTGGATCAGGGATTAAAAATGAATGTCCTCTATTCCAATGGGACCATTGGTTCTCATCAGGCCTGGATGATATTGCGGCAACTCGGTTTTGAAAACAATTATGTGCTTCAAGGTGGTCTGAACTACTGGTTCGATACGATCATGAATCCTCAAGCTCCATCCGTTACATCTGCTGATGAGGAATTCGCAAAATATGACTTCCGCAAGGCAGCAAGTGGCGTTTTTGGTGGTGGAAACGCTGTGACGATAACCGCGCCTACAGCTAATGAAGCTGAGAAGCCACGCGTTATTCGCAAAACAAAGAAAAAAGCACCAGCAGGAGGCTGTTAAATTATTAGACGGGGTGGTAAACCGTAGTTTACCAGATACGACCATAGGGGCTGCATAATTGCAGCCCTTTTTTTTGTATGAAATCTCAATAGCATAACCCCATTTCAGCCAGATTCAGATTGCAGCTATTAAACTAAAGATATCAAATTTGAAACCCACTGGCTATATGGCGCTAGTATCATCTCAACGCGGTCGTCAATATTTAGTGTGGTATCCCAACTACAATATTGTCTTAATAATGAATTTTGACCCCTGCAACTGATTGCATGCCAGATCTTTCAGAATGAAGCAGACGAATCAGCAGAAAGTTGAAAGCCAGTTCCGCTTACATTTTTGTTGCTGAACCCGATCTGAAACAATCAAATTGGTCCCATGGGTGGAATAATCTTGATCAATTTGGTAAATAATGGTGTTGTCTGGACTTGCTGCTCTCCCCAAAACACTTTCTCGTTTTTTAATGATACCAGATTAAAGTAAGCCAGGAATCTTTCGAAAGTTCGCACTGAATATACGAAAGCAGTATGGTCATCTGAGGTTCTCATTTCAGGGCTATTCTGGTGTTCAAGAAAGGTAGGGAAAGCAGTGAAATATTTTTCAGCGTAGAAGGATTCCTGTCGTTTTTCGTGCCCATAGTTATTCAGGAGAATCAGTGAAAAACCAAAACCTAATTGACCAATGTACTCATCGTCGAATGCATCGAAATAAGCCCAACTGAACTTTTTACAAGCGGTTTCGAACAGGTGCGGAAACAGGTCGTGATTGTCCTTCTGTAACATCCCGCGTCCCTGCTTCGTCAGGCTGAGTTTATTGTTCCGTTTCTTAATTATTCCGCCCATTTCCAGAAGTATTCGCGTCAGTTGAACCGTAAGAGAATCATTCTCTGTGGTCAATTTTGTGATACCCATTTCGATGGCTCTTTCGAATATGAAACCTTGTTGATAAAGTTCTTTAACCACGCGAGGAGGTAGATAGCCCCTAGCCGTAAGTTTCACTTCTCCTTCGGATCTGATGAGATTTGCAAGATACTTTATGAGATTAAATAGCGGAATTTGCAGATAGTCCTGCTCCGGAAGCGGGTTGATCTGAACCGGAGAATTCTCCCCAAAAAGGTTGTAAAGAATCAGCTCCATTTCGAAAGGTGAATAGCCCTCAAATTCAGGTCTTCCCTTTAGATTGGACTCCCGAATATTTTTTTTAATCCGATCTTCAAGTTTACTCAAATTTAATATCTCCTAATTACCTAACTGTTCTGATTTCTGCCATTGATCTACACTGATTCTCACGGATTGATTGGGAGTCCTGCTTTTAGTTTCAGCGGTCATTTATTGATTCTATTTTTAAAATTATTATTGTGAGGATTATCTAGGTCTTCCCGAATCTCCTCACACTTGCTGTTAGTTTCGTTTCTTTTTCCTGTCCGCTTTAGCAAAGGTGCAGTGTATTCATTGTACAATTCGAACAAATATTCAATCCGGGCCGGCTCATTGGAAAAAGCCTGGGGGTGATAGCATAAATCCACAGCCCGATCCAGCTCATGGTGGGCTTTGATTTCATGCCAGCTTTGTGCCATGCTCATTTCCTGGCTCTTTGAAGTTTAGTGGGTCAAATATAGCTGAGGAGTGTGAATATATCCAGTTTTAGAAACAAATTTCGAATTACTGTAGAAAGAGTCCCGCAATTAACTCTTTGATCAGGGGATCAAGATGCCCTGCATTTTTAGACTAGCCAAAATCCGACTCTGCCACCTCACCGATGTGGAACCCTATAGACCCCATTGAACTCATAAACTCATAAACTCATAAACTCATAAACTCATAAACTCATAAACTCATAAACTCATAAACTCATAAACTAAAAGAG